>NZ_CP097219.1 GCF_023373525.1 Brachybacterium kimchii | reverse complement strand
GGGGTGGTCACCTCGGTCTGTCCGTGGATGAGGTCGACGCGGGCGGTGCGAGTCCCTGAGACGGTGTTGATGCCGACGAGACCCAGGAAGATAGTGCTTTCGGTGCTCGTGACGGTGACTTCGATCGTGGTGGGGTCGATGACAGTCACAGTGCCGTTGGCGCCGGCTTGGCTCAGGTAGCCGCGCGCGTCCGCGGCGGCGGTGCTGGCGTCAAGAGAAGCCGATGCGCCGTCGGCCGGGAGGGAATCAAGGCGCTGAGAACCGGCGCGAGCAGCCTGTTGCGCGAGGGAGGAGGCCTCGCTGATTGCGGTCGCCTTGGCCCCTCCGTCGACGACGAGACCGACCACGAGCATCAGAGAGAGGACGGCCACGACGAACAGCTCGGCGACCTCTCCTCGCTCGAGACGGGATCGGAGCTGAGTCATGACCGCTCCCGGTAGCTGTCCAGGGGGCTAGCGGTCTCCACGGTGATTGTCTTGGTGCCCGCGAGGCCCGGGACGGATATCAGCTGGCCATACGTGATGGTGCACTGAATGGTGCTGTGAACAGTGCTGACCTCGCCCGGGGTGCTGGTGAAGGCACTTGCGTCCACGTGCACTGAGACGCTCGTGCATGTCTTCCCCTGCTGGCTGAGCTCACGGGTGAATGCCTCCTGCACGCGGCCGGTCGCGTCCTGTTGGTTGACGGCCAGGGAGGCGGCGCGCGCTGAGGAGTTAGCTGCTGTGGTGACGCTCTGCTGGCCCTGTGCGATGCCGGCGCCAACGACGAGGAGGCCGAGGATGAGCATGAAGACCGGGGCGAGGATGACGACTTCAGTGCTGGCTGCTCCGCGCTCGAGATCTCGACGAGTCATGCTCCCCACCTCCTAATCGGAAACTGATGACAGTCTAGGCCGTCCGGCCTGGACTGTAAACCCCTTACGGAACATAGTCCTCAACGGGAACCGTGACGGTCTGCTCGATGAAGGGCATCTCCAGCGGAGACATCAGGGACAGAGCGTGTCCACGCACCGTGACCGTGACGCTGTCTGCGCTGTGGGTGGATGTGACTGTGTAGGAGCGCAGGACCCCGTGAGCGCTGTCCGCTAATGCCGCCCGAGTGACGGTCTCGGAAGACTGTGTGGACTGGTAGCTGGCCTCCGCTGTGGCGCCCTCACGTGCGGAGTAGGCGGCCAGGCTGCGGGCGTATCCCCATATCCCTGCTTGGATGATCACGAAGAGCAGGCCGATGGTCAGGGGAAAGATGATGGCGGATTCGGTGACCTTCCCCTGCTCAAGTCGGCGTCGCCACGAAGGAGCAGAGCTCCTCAGCTGGATCGCCGAGGCTGCGTCCTGCGAGGACGCGGGCATCGAAGATCGCAGCGTCTTGCGCCAGCCCAGAGTCATCGGAAAGCTCAGCCCAGTTCGCCGATCTTGCCGTCGACCCAAGCCTTGATACCGATTGCGACGGCACCGGCGATGGCGATGCCGAGCAGGACCATCAGGATGTACTCGACGACCTCTCCGGCTCCGGCGGACTCGCGGGCGCGACGAGAGTGCTCTCGCAGCGAGCTCACGAGCAGGTGCAGCAGAAGCTTGATGGCTTCCATGGTGGGGTCCTTCCGTAGGGATGTACGGGTCGCACTCTTATACCGGGTTGGGGAAGGCGTGGTGTGACCGGATCTGCCTCACATTCTTACAGCAGCGGTGTGCTACGGCTGCTTGGTCAGGAGCTCGCGAGCGTGAGCAGGGCCGGAGCGATCAGCAAAGAGACGAAGGCGCCCGCGAGGACGGCCAACGGCATCGACATCGACTCCGACTTCGCGTTCGCAGATCCCTGCTCGGTTCGTAGCTGTGCGTTCCGCATCGAACTCGCGTGGGAACGGAGGTTCTCCCAGATTGAGGCTCCCTCTTCGCCGGAGAGGCGAACGATGTCAGCGATCTCGTGCAGCTCCGAGATCCCAAGCTCGTCTCCCAGTTCACGCAGATCTCCCCAGGCGGATGTCCCCCGTAGGCGGGAGCGTTCGATGAGCTGCTGAATCCGCACGAAGAGCTCGTTGTCACCGACCATTGCGGCGTCGCGGAGAGACTGGCTGGCGGAGGCGCCACCGATACGTGCCAGCGCGACGAAGTCGACGTAGGCGGCGATGACCTTCCGGTAGTGGATGCGTCGCCGCGCGGCACGCTGGCGGACCTCGATGTCGGGCAGGAAGAAGAACACGCCGGCGAGCACGGCCATGGTTCCGACGGTGATGGGGATCGGCAGAGCGATGTTGCCGAGGTAGGCGAGCATCGACATGATCACCGGGAACAGCAGACCAGCCAGGGCGGCCATGGCTTTCTGTCCGTAGAACTTCCGGGCCGACCAGTCGATCAAGGCGAGGTCGTGCTCGGGGGTGATGATCATGGGCACGTGCGCGATGGCCCTCTCTGTCCAGGCTCCGAGTCGCTCTTCGAGCCCGCGGGGCTTCACGGCAAGCGTGTTGTCTCCAGGCGTGGAAGCGCTGAGGCGTTCCAGTGCTGCCGGAAGGGCGGGCTGCGGGGCGATAAGTGCTCGCACCAGCAGGTAGAGGCCAGCGCCGATACCGCCGCCCAGGATCAGGATCAGTGGTGTCATCGGGTACCTCCCGTAGGACGAAGGAGACGCTGCCCCTTGGGTTCGCGCGATGCGAGGTTCATACCCACGAGGCCGACGAGGAAGAGGGCGACAAGTGCGATGAGCACGATCTGCCCAAGAGGTGTCTTGTAGGGCTCCACGTAGGACGGGTTGAAGATGAACTCCCCGGCGATCACGAGCACCGCGATGGCAGCGATGAAGCGCGCATTCGCGCGGGGCTTGGCCCTGTCGGCTTCGATTTGCCGGCGCGCAGCGACGTCGTCGGAGATCGTGCTGGCGGTGCCCTCGAGGAGTCGTGCGAGTCCTGAGCCGCGGCGTCGCGCGCCGAGGCTTAGGGACCCGACGAGCATGTCCCCGGTGGGGTCGTCGAGGTCATCTCCGAGCGCTTCGAGGGCGTGTTCGATCGGAATCCCAGCTTGGAGCCGGGCGGCGAGCATTCCGATCTCTTCCTTGAGTGCCTCGGGCGCCGAGTTTCGGGAGGCGATGATGGCCTGTTCGATGTCTCCACCGGCGCTCAACAGGCCGGATAGGGATCGTGCCCACTCCTCCATGCCGTTGAGGCGGTCGATGGTTTTCTTGCCGGTGGATCGGGGAATCAGGCTGGGTGTAATTAGGGCGATCGCTGGCCCGGCGATGACTGCGACGAAGTACCCGGTGAGCAGCCAGACGGCGATGCCTATGACGAGGCCGATGACGCCCAGCCTCAGCTGTTGGCGCCGCGCGCCGCTCAGGCGCCGGCTCTGCGCTCGGTGGGTGGCCGAGGTGCCGGTGGGGCGCAGGCCGGTGATGAACAGCCAGAGACCGGCTCCAAGGGTAAGGACGAGGGCCGCTGCGATTGGAGGCATCATTGTGTTCAGTCCTCCTGGGTGAGCATGTCGGCCATCTCGTGCAGCTGTTCGGCGAGTTCGTGACGGTCGATCTCCTCGAGGGGTAGTGCGGGGTCAGTGAAGTCCTCGGTGTGCGCCGTGACCTCGACGGCGTACCAGCCGTAGGCGCGAAGCGTGGGTGATGGGTTCATGGTCAAGCCACCTGGTCCTCATCGAGGAAGGGGCGGAGATCATCTATCCATTCGGGGGACATCTGGTGGATGATTTGGTCCTCCTCGAGGCCCCACAGGCGGGTGAATGCCACTCTGCCGTCCTCCCCTGGCTGGTAGGTGGTGACGTCGGTGATGCGTCGCGTTAGAGATGACTCGCCGGTCCAGGGATTGCGCGTCTTGACCATGTCGACGTAGACGGCGAGGTCGATGTTCTCGGCGACCTGGCGGCGGGCGAAGTCTTCGGTCACGCGCCCGTCCTTACGGGCCAGCGTCACGATGCGCTCGGGGATCGTGGCGCTGCTCTTGGCGTGGATCGTGGAGAGGCTGCCGGCGCCGGTCTGCATGGCCTCGAACATCGCGATGATCTCGGATCCGAGGACCTCGCCCACGACGAGTCGGTCGAGGTTCATGCGGAACGAGTCGTGTGCCCAGTCATCCATGGTGATCTCGCCGATCGGGCGACCGTTGGCGTCCTTCTCGTCATTGCCGGGAACTGCCTCAAGAGCGATGAGTCGGCGGTGGCGCTCCTTGCCGAGCTGGTGGAGGTGGAGCTCGGCTGTGGACTCGAGGGTGGCGAGCTTCTCCCAGGGGTCGATTTCGTTGACCAGCCCTCGAAGGAGGGTGGTCTTGCCGGCGCCCTGAGCGCCTCCGACCATGATCGACTTTTTTGCTCGTACGGCGGCACGCAGGAAGGACGCGAGGTCTGGGGGCATCAGGCCCAAGTCCACGAGACCGGCGAGGTCGATGTCGACGAGTCTGTGCACACGGATGGTCGCGATCGGCTGGTCCACAACCCAGCCCGTGGCGTAGAGGCGAGCGGTGGGACCCAAGCTCATGTGCAGACGAGGGTGATTGGGGTCGAATGACTGGCCGTTCTCACGGGCGTAGAAGGCGAGTGTGGACAGGAGATCCTCGTCCGACTCGGCGACGGGCTCTGCCTGTTCGAACGCGTTGCCTGTGCGCTGGATGAGGACATCGTCGTACCCGTAGATCTCGATGTTCTCAATGGTGGGATCGTCCAGCAGTGGCTGGAGCCGTCCGAAACCGAAGAGCGACTCCATGACTGCCTGGGTGATGGCCCGGCGCTCTGCGTTGGTCCACTGCACCTCGCCACGGTCGAGGCGATGGTTCTCCTCATCGCTGATGTAGTTACCGATCAGCGACATTGCCTGTGCGCGCCGGTCCTGTTCGTCAGTGCCGGGCTGGTTCTCTGCGGCGATGGCATTGGCGACTTCGTTGCGGATCCTCTGGACGACCTTCCAGTCAGTGAAGCGGGATGGAGGGGGTGCTGGGTGGTCCAGAGAAGTCGGGGATGGCACCGCTGCGGCGTCTGCCTTGTGACGGGTCAGAGGGTTGGGGGTCGCCGCCATCGCGGCGGAGTCATCGAAGTCAGCAAGGGCCAGGGAGTCGAAGTCAGGAAGATCCTGGGGCTGGGGGTTCTGGGGGGTCATCGGGTACCGCCTCGGAGGGTCTGGATGGCTTCGCGGCGTTTCTGGCCGGCGGTCCTTGTCGCTTGTGCCAGGCCGCGCAGGCTTCGCGCGTACGAACCTGTATCGAAGCCACGGGGCCGGGGCTTGCCGTGGGCGAAGACAGCTGCGTGTTTGGGAGCCCAAGGGAGAGATCCCAGGGAAGGGATGTGCAGTGCTCGAGCGGTCTCAGAACTCGAGTAGGTGTCGGGGGCTCCGATGGTGACCACATGAAGGGCAGGAGATGAGAGCCCGTCTTCTTCGGCTAGACGGTGGTGTTTGATCGTCTGACGGGCGGTCAGTGTCGAGGTGATCGTCGGGCGCAGCACGAGTGCGGTGATGTCCGAGGCTTGGAGGATCGGTGCTGCGAGATAGCGCGAGTGGACGCGCCCGATGTCAACGATCACGTCCGTCCCCGCGCGCTCGAGGTCATACAGCGCCAGCGCCAGCGCCTCCCATCGTGTGGACAAAGACCGTCCGTGCAGTGGGTTGCTGATGCCGGGGACAAGCCGCCGGATTGGCTCCCGCTCGTCGGTCAGGGCAATGGATCGCTGCATGAGCTGCTCTTCGAAGTCCGGGCCGGGTGACACATCGAGGATGGTCGAACGAGGGGGGATGCTGCCGGCGAAGAAGCCGGCGAGAGTCGAAGAGGCGCCGACCGTGTCAGCCTCGAGCAGGATCACGTCTCGCGGCCACGTCAGTGCCAGGCCCAAGGCCGTTGTGGAGGCACCGGGGGAGCCCGAGGCGGTTGTCAGGGAGATCAGCATGGCTCACTCCGCCTTGGGGACAAGGACGAGGCTGATGCGCCCGGTGGCTGACAGAGACGCCAGGGTTGCCGCCTGGTCATTGGAAACCAGAATGTCGACCGTGAGCCCTCCGTCTTGAGTGGGAGAGCCGATCGCATGCACAGTGCCAGCGATCACGGGCGCATCACCGCTAGGAGGATCGTCTCCCTCCCGGGGAGTGCCGATCACCTGAACTGCTGACCCCGGGTTCAGATCGTTCGAGGGGTACTGGCCGGCGGCCACCTTGATGCCGACAACAGCTGTATCTGTAGCGGGGAAGGCCGCCGCACTTGTGCTCCCGGGTGCGACGATCTCGCCCTTTTCCAGAGCGCTCGTCGTCCGCTTCCCGACAAGTGAATCCAGGTCCCCACCCGCGACCACTGCTGTACCCGAGGGGACGTTCACGTCGCTCGTCAGGAGGTCATCCGCCTCCAGGACCTGCCCCTCCGGAACGCTATCGGCAGCGACCACGACCTGTGTGGTCGTGGACAGGCGGTCCACCGTCCAGTAGGCGCCGAGCGCGCCCACGATGATCAGTGCGACTCCCGCCGCGATCAGGGTCGGCCGGCGCCGCTGGCGTAGGGGCGTGCCGCTCGTAGCGGCGCCCTTCGGGACGGCCGGCTGCTCGTCCTTCTCCGCGGTCTCTTCGGCGTTCTTCGGCTTCCTCTTGGGCAGAAGTGCCATGGGGGAGGTCCTTTCGTCTTCAGTCCTGGGCGTGCCGGAGGCTCTCCAGCAGATCCTGCTCGGTCCATCCGGTCAGGGAGTCCTCGTGCTCGAGGAGGTAGTCGATGGCCACACGCGCGAGGATCCGGTCCGTCATCGAGGGGACCGCCTCCTTGGCGGGAAGGTCTTTCTGTGCGGTCCTGCGAGCGGTGTTGATGCGACGCCGCAGTCGAGCAAGGCGCAAAATCTGGTCCGGGCGCACCCGGAACTCCTTGCGGACGAGGTCCTCCTCGGGGATGGACACGCTCGCGGGGGCCGGTGTGGTCGGCGCGGACTTCGTGCTTTCTGCTGCCGTCCTCTGCGGCACGTCGTTCTTCCGGATCTTGTTTCGCAGCGAGACTTCCTTGGACATGGGTGGCTCCTGGGGTCGTTCTCTCAGAGGGTGGCGATCGCGGACAGCAGCTCCACGGCGGCCTTGCTGTAGTCGCTGGCCGCGTTGTGCGCCGTCACGGTCCTTCGGGGCGACGAGGTGACGAACACGCCGTCCTCGTAGGCGTCGGCGAAGGCTGAGTAGCTGCGGATGACCGACTTGAACACGGGCTTGTCGACTTCCTCGAAGAACGCTCGTGCGCGTGCCTCCTTCCGCGGCCTGCGCGCGTCCCACTTCGTGAGGAGCACGGCGTAGGGCTTGCCTGCGGGGGCGACGAGCTCGTCGATGTAGCGATCCGCCGGCTCCAGGGACATCCCGTCGGTCTCCGTGGTCACGAGGACGAAGTCGGAGACGCGCAGGAAGGCGTCGACCAGATCGTTCTGGGCCCGGCTGCCGGGGGTGTCGATGAAGACGAGGTCGTAGCCCTCGGCGATCTCGCGGATGCCGTCGAGATCGCTGGGGTCCGTGAGCAGGGCGATGTCGAAGTCGGTGGCGTCCTTCCCGACCTGGCCGACCCAGGCTCCAAGAGAGCCCTGCGTGCTGTCGGCATCGATGGCCAGGACGCGCTTGCCGGTGGCGGCGCAGACGGTGGCGAGCTCGCCCACGCTCTGGGTCTTGCCGACACCGCCCTTCTGGTTGCAGACGGTGATGATGCGAGTAGTCATGGGTGGCTCCTTCGTTGTCGGAGATGACAGTCCATACCGTACCGGATAACCGAGACAACGAAAATACGAATCTCAGGAAAACGTGGGATTGGTCGATGACGGGTCGGGTGGCTCCGCCTCGGCCGCACGGTGCGTATCGCGGCGACCCTCGAGCTCTCCGCGCGCCTGGACTGCGATCGGGGAGTGGGTGCCGCGGTGTAGCTCCTCGCTCAGAATTCGCAGCAGATGATTGCTGCTCATGTCGCAGAGCCGGGCCGGCCGGAGTGCGGTAACCATCAGGCCACGTCCTGGAATCGTTTCTGGATGCGCTCCTCGCGTTCCAGGCGCTGTGCCAGGCGAATGCGTCCGCGGCGTCGGGCGGCCCGAGCTGCGTCGTACAGGCTGTCCCAGCCGGTGCGTGCGAGGGCTTCGGTGGGCCAGACGCCGCCGTCCACGAGGTGCTGGAGCTCGTCGAGGCGGACCCGGAACTCGTAGGCGGGACCAGTTGATCGTGTGTTGCGATGACTCATGACGGGTTCACTCCTTCAGTTTCGAGGTCAGAGAGGTAGGTCAGGAGATCGAGCTGCTCGAGAGGAGGCGGTGAATCATCTGTCTCGGGAGCGCTCGGTGACGTGTGTGCGACGACGGCTGCGGGGCGTGCGTTGGCGTTCATGGGTTCCCCTTCCGAACAGGCCGCAGTGAGCTGAGTGGGTCAAACCCACTCGTGGTGGATGCGGGCGATGCCGGCGGCGTGGTCGATGTCGCGCAACGGCACGTCGTAGGCCGCTCGTCGTGTGGTCTTGTCGGGGAGAACGTGGCGCCGGGCGCGCATGCAGGAGGCGGCGGTGTCAGGGTCCCAATCAGGCCAGTCATGGACGTCGGCTTCGGTGCGCCCGGTGGCGTAGGTGATGGTGGTGATCAGGCGGGTTGTCATCGGTCGTTCTCCTCCTCCTCCGCGTACTCCCATGACTCCTCGCCATCCGAGATGAAGAGGTTTACGGGCCCTGATCGGAGGGGTTGCTCTTCGGGGCCGGTGAACGTCGCGGGGATCATGGAGCCGTCCTCGAAGAACGGGGTGATGAGGCATCCGCCCTGGTCTTTCATGGTGTGGCTCTGGTGCCCCCGGTCGAAGGGGTGCTCGCATCCCTCGTCGCACCAGACGCGGCACGCCGTGCCCTGTGGGGCGTTGCAGTCGATCGACCAGTGCACGTCACCCAGCGGGCTGATCGTGACGGTCAGGTGGTGGTAGTTGGTCGTGGTGCTCATCGCTTGTCTTCCTGTTCTGTGAGGTCGTCGAGAGCGTCGTAGATCGTGAGTTGGTTCTTGGGAACGTCCTCCTCGAGGTGCGAGGTGTGGATCATGGGGCCCCCTCGAGTGATTCGGCGGCGGCGGCGACGAGGTCGCGCGCGGCCGGGGGTGTGACGGCGTTCCCGGCCATGCGGACCTGGTCGCGCTTCGTGCCGAGGATCCGGTAGTTGTCGGGGAAGGCCATTGCCTGCTTGATCTCGGACGGGGTGAGCATCCGGAAGGTGCAGTCCTCGATCGCCGGGCTGCCGCCCGTGAGGAGCGATTGGTGCCCCGCTGTAGTGATGGTGCGGACGGGCTCTGTTGCAGGAGTGGTCAGGTGTGCTTCCCCGCCGATCGGTTGCCCGTAGTTGCGCATGATCAGCGCGTGGTGGTTCCCGGACGCCGTCACCGTCGCGAGCGGCTGCGTGATGGAGCGGGCGTCGGAGCCGCCGCCGCGGAGCTCGGCGATGAACGGGGTCAGCAACCCCGTCTCGTTGCGTGCGGTCTGCGTCCGGTACGGCTCCGCGACCGGGCGGGCGACCTTCCCCTCTCGGCCCTCGACGGGCACTAGTAGGGACGCGTGGAGCCCGCCGGCGACCATCGTCGGCGCGACCTCGCGAACCGACGACGAGCGGGTGCCGTCCGCGCCGGACACGTGGTTCACGACGAGCGGGTCCCGGTCGGCCCCGGACCAGTACCGGTCGATCCCGGCCTGGATCCGGCGCATCGTCTTCTCCGCGAGCGGTCGGGCCCGGTCGCCGATGCGCTGGCCGAGGTCCGTCCAGTCGATGATGCTCGAGGCGGGCAGCCACTCCGGGGTGACCTCCCGGCCCCGGCACTCGGTGTGCGGGCACGCGAACCGGTACTGCGACTTGAACCGTCCGGCGCGGGCGGCGTTCTTCCACACCTTCATCGCGCGCACGTCGCCGTGCTCGGGGCACCAGGCCGGCGGACGCTGGACTGCTCCGAGGTCGGGGCGGCGGTTCCCCTTTCGCCAGAAGATCGCGTAGAAGCGATCGCGGGACTGTGGTGCCGCGGCCCCGTGCGCCCAGGCGTGCATGGAGTTCATGTAGACGACCTCGTGGTCGTACCCGAGGGAGTCCATGGCCATGAGCCAGGCCCGGTAGGGGTGCCAGCGGGCGACGTCGACGACGTTCTCCACGATGACCGCCTGGTAGCGGTGGACCTCGGTGAAGCGGGGGACGTCCCACATGGTCGCCCGGCTTCGCTCGGCTGCCTCGTCGGGGACGGGGTTGAACAGGTCCGGCTGTGGGGCGTGGCGCGCGCCCTTCGCGATGGAGTGGTTGGTGCACTCGGGCGAGGCCCAGAGGATGTCCGTCTTCGGGTAGTAGCGGGGGTCGATCTGGGAGAGGTCGGCGCAGATGTGGCCGGTGTCGCCGTGGTTCTCGGCGTGGGTGTCGACCGCGAGCTGCCAGTGGTTGGAGGCGACGCGGACGGTGACGCCGGGGACGTCGACGGCTCCGGTGGAGGATCCTCCTGCTCCGCAGAACAGATCGGTCAGGGTGAGTGCCATTGGTAGTGCCTCCTTGATGCGCCTGGCGGGAGGGGTGCGGTCAGAGGGCTTCTCGAGCCATGTCTGCCAGCAGGTCGTGGTCGTTCGTGATTGCCTGAGCGATGCGCTGCGCGAGGCGACTCGCGCGCTTCCGAACAGCAGCGTCCGAGAGATCTCCCAGATCGAAATCCCGATCGAGGGAGATGCCGGAGTCCGGCGAGTAGATGGCGATCAGAAAGCGAGCCTCGTCGAGAGAGATCACGTTCTTGTCGCGTGCCCAAGCGAGGCCTTCGAGAAGATCGATCTGGCTCTCGTGCTCGCTCTTCCCCTCGGGGTTGAATCGCGCAGCCTCGGTCAGCGCGAACTCGCTGTTCCAGATGTTGATGTCGCGTGAGCATTCGAATGCCATGCGGGAGTTGATCTCGTCCCGCAGCTCCCACTTGATGCGGGCGGCCACGCGGGTTGTCTTGGAGCGGATGGTCGTCTTCTCGATGACGTCGTAGAACGCCTCGATGACGATGACGAACGCATCATCCGCCCGCTGGATCTTCTGCCGGTTCTTGTGGAACAACTCCAGCGCGAACTTGGCGATGGTGGGCCGCATTGCGTGCAGCAGCAGATCCCGAGCCTGGCGATCCGTCCCGAGTCGAGCCAACAGGGTGTGCAGGGCGTGGTCGGTCGTGGCGTAGTCCCGCTGGGCGAGCAGGTCGAAGAACTCGCGGACAGTGCGGGCGGATCCGACGGGGGCGGTGAGCTCGTCATCGAGCATCGCCTTGAACGTGGTGGCGAGCGCGGTGTTGAGGTCTTCCATGGTGGCTCCTCGGCGTGGGATCGGGTGATGTGCTTCCACGCTGGCGAGGGCCTCTTGCCCTGAACCTTGCCCACGGGGACAAGGAGCGGATCGGGTTTCTTGCCCCGGAGAAAAGAGCAGGTCAGGGCGTCGACTAAGGGTGACGTTGAGGGGTTGCAGAAAGTTCTTGGCCGGGGTCGGTCACAACGGTGTGCCTGTGCAGCGGTATTAGGGGTGACCCACCGATGCAGAGGAGATCCCGATGACCGTCACGCTCGACCTCGATGCCTCCAGGGCGACTGTGAGCGCTGCCGGCGCGGTATGCCGGCGCGAGCGCCAGCTTCGTCTGGCCCTGGCCGCCTTGATTGCGCACCCGCGGGACGCGGATGCGTGGGCGGCCGCGCGGGCCAGTGTCCGGCCCTCCGAAGAGCTCGCGCTCCGCACGGATCTCGAACTGCTCGAGTCGGTGGCCCAGAGCGGGGATGCGGGGAAGGGCATGGGTGGCTCCCCCCGCATCCCCTTCACCGAGGAGGACCCGTGCTGACGCTGACCCGGAAGAAGAAGGAAGACACGGCGCCTGATCTCGAGGACGATGAGGAGCTGGAGACCGCGGCCGACAAGAACGAGAAGCGTAAGAAGTTCTCGCTGCGCCCGCGCAATACCGATGTCACGAACTCGTGGACGAATGGCGAGCGACTGAAGTCGATAGCGTCGACCGGGCTCGCCTGGGTTTTCATCGGATGCGGTCCAGTTGCCCTCTTCGGGCAAGCCTTGAGCGGGGATTCCTCCGGGCAGACCTCCACCGTCCAGGTCCAGGACGCAGGAGATTCTCAGCGGGTGTCGGAATTCGCTTCGACGTTCGTGACGCGTTATCTGAGCACCCAGCGCGGGAACGAGGATCAGGTGACCTCGATGCTGGCCAAGGGCACCGATAACAGCCTGAGCCTGGCATCAGACCCCGCCGCCCCGACGGCCGTCACGCCGGGACAGGCCGTTGAGATCTCGGACGGGCACTGGATGGTCACGGTGTCCTCCGAGCAGCCCGGGAAGAAGGACGAGCCGTCGACCCTGCACTACTGGCAGGTCCCCGTGATCACGAACGATGCCGGGTCGATGGCAGCCGGTGCCCTCCCCTCGATGGTGGCCGCACCGACAGGTGGAGATCTCAGCGTGGACAGGGGCAGCAGCGTGAGCGACACGGACGTCTCCGACACCGTCACGGCCTTCATGCAGGCATACCTCGCGGGACAGGGCGAGGTCTCTCCGCTGACCTCCCCCGGATCGCAGCTGAGCGCCGTCTCCCCGGCTCCGTACACCGAGGTCACCGTGCCATCGGTGGAGTCCGCACAGGAGGCCCCCGAGGCCCCCGTCGAAGGGGACCAGATCCGCACACAGATCACCGTCACCGCCATCGCGGCCGACGGAACGAAGACGCAGCTCGAGTACAGCCTCGATCTGCGCTACCGCGACCGCTGGGAAGTCTCCGCGGTCAACCCCACAACCCCCGCAGCATCTGCTGATCACGAAGGAGCGCAGTCATGAACGACATCCTCATCCAGGCCGGGCCGATGCTTCAGGCAGACGGCATCTTCGACGTCGTCAACAACACGGCCGGCCTTGCGGCTGAGACCGGAAAGGTACTGCTCACGGCGGCCCTCTGGGTCGGCGCGGTCGTGCAGGCCTTCAAGGCGAAGTTCTCGTTCACGAGCATTCTCGTGGGCATCCTCATGGTGTGCGCCGGGCTCGGCTTCCTGTCGCAGCTCAACGTGGTCAAGGGGGTCTGGAGCGACACGTTCAAGGACTCTGCGATGACAACGGAGCAGCCGAGCACGGTCGTCGCAGAGGGCCTCGACCAGCCGATGGTGATCACGGTCGCCCAGCCCCTGGCCACTGGCCAGGAGTTCGTGCAGGCGGCGTGATCGCATGAACGAGGGTCTCGTTGTCCGCTTCTACACCCAGGCGCGGAAGATCCCCGCACTGCTGGGGAAGATCGGCAACTGGAACATCCCAGGCGGCCCGTACACCGCCACCCAGGGCGTGGTCTTCCTCCTGGTCAGTGCGGTCGGCAAGTTCACGATGCCCATCTGGGCCGGAGGAATGCTTCCGCTGATCGCCTGGGCCCTCCTTCTCGTCGTCGCGGGGGGTATTGGCTACCTCGCGGGCCTCATCCCGATGAACGGCCGCAATCCGTTCATGCTCCTGCTGGGCGTGCTCGGCTATGCCGACGCCCCTCCGATGGGAAGCCAACGAGGCAGGCCGGTCCGCCTCGGGCGCACGCACACGGTGCGACGACGGACGTCGTTGCCCACCACTACTGGGAGCGCTGCCGAGCCCACTCCAGTGCGTGAGGCGGAGGACCTCGAGCAGGAGGAAGCGCAGCTCGAGGTCCCGCTGGCAGATTCCACGGATTCCGAAGAGGCAGAACGTGTGCCCGTCGAGTCCCTGGAACGGGAGGCGGTCGCGGACGGCCCATCCCCTCACCAGCTCAACGAGGTGCAGCAGCTCCTCGCTGCATCTGCACAACGGAGGTAATCCCCATGCGTCACCCTGCCGCTATTCGCTTCGGGCACCTGATGTGGACAAGGACTGGTGTCTGCTGGGCTCTGTGGGAGCTCTCAGGCATGAGCTACGGCCGACGTCCCGACAAGGAGAAGGAAGCCGCTCGAGGGGTCCACCAGGCGATGTTCCGGGCGCTGATCGGTGAGTCGATGATCGTGAGCCCCGTGGTCGGCCAGGACCCGGTCACCGTCGTGCAGCAGATGATCGAGGGCGTCGATCTGGATGAGCACGAAGCCTGGGCCGAAGAGGCAGAAGCCCGTCTCGACTCCCTGGAGGGGACCCAGGCTGGCGACCGTCTCTACTTCCTGTGCGTCCCCCTGCGGAACTCGGGAATCCACGCCTTGACCGCGCCTCTGACGGTCGCTGCCGGGAACGTGAAGGCCTCCCTCGCCCTCCCGCACCACGGTGTCTCTCAGGGAGAGGTCGACTATCGGATGGCTCAGGCCGCCCGGATCGAGTCCCTGATCCCGCGCACGTTCTCCCCGCGCCGGGTGACCGTGGCTCAGCAGGTATGGCTGGAGTATCACCTCCAGTTCCGTGGTCTGGACTCCACGGGCTTCTCCCGCGAGGACCTCGAAAGCGTCGCGCCCGTGCGCCATATCGGCGACCCCGTGATCGACGAGGGAGGCAAGAGCGACGAAGGGCCGCGCCTGAGCAAGCTCAACCCGTTCGCCCACCGCTATGCGAAGGTCGGTGATGAGGACTCCTTCGCCGAAGGACTCGCCTCCTACCAGTCGATGTTCGCTCTCACGGGCCTGCCTCAGGGCGGCCTCCAGTTCCCGGGATCCGAGATCCTCGGGAACATCGACTCCTACATCCCCGGAGCCGACTTCGTCCTGCGCCTTCGCGGGCGGTCCTCGGATGCTGCCAAGAGAGCCAACAAGCTGGGCATGCACCGCATCAATGAGCAGCTCGACCAGCGAGCAACCGAGGTAGGCACCGGTCATCACGATCTCGACGCGTCCCTGGACGCGTTGACCGAATATGACCAGGTCCTCTCCAACGACAGAAACGAGGTCGAGGAGCAGCCCGTCATCCTCTTCGCGGTCTGCTCGGATTCGGCCGAAGACGTTGTCGAGCGTGCCACCCTCGCCGTCAAGACGCTCCGCGACGAGGACATGACCGTGGTCCATCCCGCGGGATACCAGGAGGACCTGTGGTGGGCCTTCACCCCGGGAGCTCCGCTGACTGCGAAGGTCAACGAATTCGCCCAGATCACCACCAGCCGCGACCTCTCCGGGCTCGTTCCCATCACGGTCGCCAAGCTGGGCGATACGACCGGGGCGCTGATCGCCGAGAACCAGACTTCGGCACTGCTCTCCCACGTTCTTCTGGACCTGCCGAACACGTCAGGCAAGCGCGACATGAGCGGCTGCATCGGCGTCACCGGGGAGCTGGGGTCCGGGAAGTCCACCACGATGAAGATCCTCATGAAGGCCCTGGTGGATCGCGACGGCTGCAAGATCATCGCCACGGACCGCTCCGAGACGAGCGAATGGGTCAAGTTCATCTCGACACTGACGCGCCCGACGATCGTGGACATGACCGAACCGGCGTATTCCCTCGACCCACTGCGGATTCTCGACGCCGGCAAGGGCAGCGAGCTGCTGTCGAACTTCCTGGTCCTCCTGCTCGACCTGGACCCCACGTCCGAGGAAGGCGTGCTGCTCGGCGAGGTGATCGCCCACGAGTACGTCACCGAGCACCACATCACCGGCCTTGGCGCCTTGCTGGAACACCTCACCGCGCTCGCGAAGGAGGGCAACGCAGAGGCGAAGACGCTGGCGGGGAAGATGCGGGTCTACGCCACCAAGGACCTGGGGCGGGTGCTATTTGATGATTCGCTGCCGCCGCTGCCGTGGCGCGAGTCCCAGTCCATCGTGATCCGCACGAACCGTCTCGAGATGCCCGAGAACACCGAGCTCGAGCACAACCACCTCTACAAGATCATGCGGATCCAAAAGCGGTTCGGTCGTGCCGCATACACACTGATCACGACGCTCGCGCGCGTGATGTGCTTCGACAATCCCGACGAGTTCGCAGCGTACTTCGAGGACGAGTCGCACATGGCGACGAGCAACGAACTCCAGATCGTCGACCTCAAGACCTTCATCCGCGACGGTCGCAAGCACGGCGCCGCACTGATCCTCGGCAGTCATGACCCCGAGCACGACTTCGGGGACGAGACCATGCGCTCCCTGATCCCGATCAGGATCGTGCACAAGCAGACCGACAAGGAGCTCGCCAAGCGTTCCCTACGGTGGATCGGCTTGGACGCAGAAGATGAGGATCTCGTCGACGAGCTGCGCACGGACATCTCGCCACAGGTCGGCGACGAAGTGCCCCCCGAGCGTCGCGGTGAGGCCTTCATGCGCGATGCCAGCGGCACGATCGGGCGGGTCCGATTCCTCACGCCCGCCAGCACCGCCTCCCGCGAGGCCATCACCACCACCCCGGGACAGCACCCGGAGGTGAGCGCACATGACTGACGCACTCGTGCGAGTGTTCTTCCCGCCCTACATCCCGAACCTGGTGCGGGCGATCCTGGCTCGCCCCCGCCTCGCGATGTGGATCCAGGTGACCCTGCTGGCCTACATCGTCATGGTGGTCGCGGCCCCGCCGGCCTTCGCTGGCGTCCCTGACCCCTTGAAAGCCCTGGATCGCAAGGACTCCTCGGGCTACATGGTCAGCAACTACAACATCGAATACCTGCTGGACTGGGTGAACATCAAGCTTCCGTTCGAGAGTCTGAATGCGTGGCTGATTCAGCTGCTGTGGGAGGTCTACCGACGCGGAATCGGTGTTGTGGCGCTGCTGTTGGACTACACGCTGACCTTCAAGTGGCTGGACTATCTCACGTACCCCGTTGAGCAGTGCGCGAAGGTCCTCGACAACGTCCTGGACCAGGTGCCCATGCTCCGTGAGCTCCTGTTCCTCCTGGCCGTCGGGATCGGACTCCTCAAGCTCCTACACGGGAACCCCGTCAAGGGAGTGACCGAGATGCTCGGCAGCATGGCGGCGTGGGGCATCAGTGCGGCCATCGTGGTGAACCCCGTGAGCTGGGTGACTGGCCCGGACGGGATCCTCACCCGGACGAAGGAGGCCGTCCAGCAGCTCAGCGCACAACTGGTCTCCCCGGACATAGAGGCAGGACAAGCGGACCCCGCGGACGCCGCCGGATCCATGGCCCAGCAGCTGGTCACCATCTTCGTGCGCAAGCCACACCAGTTCCTGGCATACGGGGGCCTGGCTGACGGTGGAGGCTGCGAGAAGACCTACGACGACAACCTCAAGAAGTCCGGCGAGGACCTCGCCAACGCGATGCTCAAGTGCAGCCCCGACTTCGGGGAGAACATCAAGCACCCCAGCGTGGTGCTCCTGGTCACCGCGTTCATCCTTCTCTTCGGCGCCGTCGTGGTGATGGCGGTCGTCGTCCTGTGCGCCGTGATGATGCTCTACGAGTCGGCGAACTTCCTGCTCGTCGCCGTGCATGGCGTGTGGGAGCTCTTCCGCTCGGTCGGCCCGGGCGAGTCCTTCCGCGGTCTGGTCGGACTCTTCCAGAACGGGCTCGAGTCCGTCGCAGCCCTGTTCTTCGTGGTCCTGGTCAATGCCGCGTACTTGGCGACGATCATGTACATCTTCACCGAGTGGGACGAGCAGATGATCGTCCTCTTCCTCGTCGTCGATCTCCTCCTGCTCGTGGTGATCGCCATGCTCATCGTCCAGCGCGGGAAGATCCGCAAGGCCTTCCAGAGGATGCGTGAGCGCACCAAGGCCAAGGGAGCGAACAACCTCGCGGTGCCCCGCCGTCTGAACCCGGGGCACTTGGCCATGGCGGGGGCTTCCGCGGTGGGAAGCCGCATGGGCAGCCGCCGCACGCGGGCAGACGGCACCGAGAAGCCGACCATGCGCAGCCGCATCGGAGGCGCGGGGAAGAAGGCGGGGAGCCTGGCAACTGCTCCTGCTCGGGCAGCCTCTCGACACGTCACCCGCCCCGGCTTCATGTCGGGTCGCCTCGCGACGGGGACGGCTCGTCGTGCTGGTGCCCTCAGCAAGGTCTCGAACAAGCGTTTGCGCGGGATGTCCTACGCCCTGGGCGAGAAGAAGTGGGAGAAGAAGGAAGCGAAGAAGCAGGCCGCGCGCACACAGAAGCGTGAACGCCGAGATGCCCGACGGTTGGCCTCGAAGCACTGGACGTGGGGTGGCGCGAAGCGCGAGGCCATGGAGCGAGACAAATCCAAGACGACCCTTCCCCAGCAGGAGAACGCTGACTCGAAAACCTCCCAGAACAGGCCCAAGCCCGCACAGCAGGATCGCGCGCGCAAGAGCCGGGATGCCGCACAGAAGCCGATCAAGCAGACGCCGGCCAAGCAGACGCCGGCCAAGCAGAGTGAGGCGCAGTGGCAGGAGGCGCCGGAGGCGCAGCGAGGGAAGAAGCCGCAGCGTCGAGCGTCGTCGGAGACCGGGAAGTCCACAGAGCGTCAGGCCGGCGCAGGAAAGCCATCGACGAAGGCCAGTGGTTCCGGCAAGAAGCAGGGGAGCAAGCCTGTGCCCGCGAAGAGCTCGGGTGGCCAGCGTCCCTCCGCCAAGGAGTCGCTGCACGCCAAGCTCAAGGAGAAGAAGGCCAGTGGCTCTTCCTCGCCCAAGCGCACTGTGAAGGCGGCGCCGGGCAAGCACGCAGGCAAGGCGGCGTGAGATGAGGAAGTGGCTCGTCTTCGGGCTGGTCGGGGTGCTCGTGCTCGGCGTCGCGACCTTCGGCGGCCTCATCCTCATCATGTTTCAGACCGTGTCGGTCACCGGGGGGATGGGTGCCTCTTCGGCAGGTTCCGCTACGTGCACGCAAGAAGGCGGCACCGACACCGCCCTGAGCGTCGGCGCCGGCGCCCCTTCCGCGGTGGCCGGACTCGACAAGGAGCAGACCGCGAGCCTCGCCCTGATTATGAAAGTGGGGGAGGACGAGGGCATGTCGGAGCGAGCTCAGCTCGTCGCCGGGATGACCGCGTACCAGGAGTCCAAGCTCAAGAACATCACGGGCGGCGATCGCGACTCCGTCGGCGAGTTTCAGCAGCGGCCGTCCCAGGGATGGGGAACGGCCGAGCAGCTGACTGATCCGAGCTACGCCGCCCGGGCGTTCTACAAGGGCGTCGACACCGCGAACGGCCACATCCCCGGTCTCGCCGACATCAAGGGCTGGGAGTCGATGAGCCTGACTGAAGCGGCCCAGGCCGTGCAGAAGTCCGGATACCCCGACGCGTACGCGCAGCATGAGGTGCTCATCCGCGGTGCGATGGGGAAGCTCGCGGGGGTGTCCCTCAGCGAGGCAGCAGCCAGTCTCACCCAGGGGGATCTCGGCTGTGACTCCGATGCGCTCACGTCGGCACCGAAGGGACTGCCCACGCAGGCGCAGCTGACGAAGGACTCCTCGAGCGTCAAGTGCCCTGAGGGCACCACGGATCTCGGAGTGGCCACGGGCGGCTTCCAGGGCAAGCGCGTGCCGATCAGGCTGTGCTCGATCAACGGCACGGTGTGCACAGGCAGCGACTGCCGCAGCGGTGAACTCAACGGCAAGGCCCGCGGCGAGGTCATCTTGAACTCGCTCGTGGCACCTCACTTCATGAAGTGGCTCAAGGCGGTCCGAGCCGACGGATTCAACCCGCAGTTCTCCTCGAGCTTCCGCAGCTGGGAAACACAGGTCTCCCTCTCCGGCAGCAGCAATGCTGCTTCGCCCGGACACTCAAATCACCAGATGGGCGCCGCCGTGGACATCGCCGGGCTGCCGGGTACATATACCCGCGGAAACTGCTCGGGCGCAGCCAAGGATGGATCCTGCCAGGCAGATAATGATGCTTGGAAGTCGTATCACAAACGCGGTCTAGAAAACGGCGGGTTGTTCCACGACGAAGAATTTTGGCATCTTGAATGGGTGATCACCCGCGCCTCGGAGCGCGACGTCCCCTTCATCAAGGCCGCGTGAAGCGACCCCCGGAAAGAGGCCCTATCATGCGTATCCCGATTAAAGCGGTTCTGGCTCTCGTTGCCGTGATCGTTGTGATCGCCTACCTACTCCTGCGGCCGACGCACGATGAACCGGCGCCCGCGACAGCTCCCACATCCGGCGCACCGACGGCGCAGGAGGAGACTGCGCCGGCAGCATCCACGGCGGCTTCGGAGCCCAGTGAGGTGGAGGTCCCGGGGGTCATCCGCAAGTTCGTCAAGAGCTACGCGGAGCGTTCGACTGATCAAGATGCATGGGGAGATCAGCTGAGCCCGTACACCACGCCGGGCCTCTACGCGTCGCTGCTCTCCAGTGATCGCGACCTCGCTCGAACAGCCGGGGACCAGATCCTCGAGGCCGAAGATCAGCGCGTCTCCGTGGGCTCTGGAGGCACCGCGAGCTACACCCTCACCTATCAAGAAATCGAGGGGGAGGACGAGGGCGACTCGACCCACTACGTGGTGACCGCCATCGACTACGTCGATCCTCCGGAGCGTGCTGCTCTACCCCTGGGGTCCAATGCCACAGAGCAGCTGCGGCCGATCGTCCAGGACGCACTGACGGCCACCATCGCCCAGCCCGGCGGCATGAGCGACGAAGACCGAGAGGGCGCGATCCGGGATGTCTTCAGCGACCCGCACGATGCTCTTCACATCAAGCGAGTCGCGAGCTCGAAGACCTCGATCCGGGTCGGGAACGCCCATGAGCTCGTGGCCGCCGAGGAGCGCGGACAGCTCGTCGTCCACGCCACCGCCCCCTATGCCCCCGATGGTCAGACCGCAGCGAAGTGGGTGACCGTGACCGTCTCCCTCGAGCGAGACTCGTCGGGCCAGTGGCAGCTAAAGGACGCCACGGTCTGACGCTCCGAGTGGGGCATCGACTGAGATGTCACGCGGTGGCAAGGTCGAGCATTTACGCTGGTCAGCAGCGAGGGCAAGGCCGCCGACAGCCGCTGTAGAACGTGGCTGAGGTGAGGCAGGAGTAGTACGCCGAGGCCGGCTCTACCGCATCAGAGGCACCCGGAACGGGTGCCCGAGATCTTCGCGACTCCCATGTGACCTGCACGGATCCCCTCGAGCAGGTGGCCGAGACCAGGACTTCATGACTCAGGACGGAGTGGTCTAGGCGCTGCTCTGAGTCTGCTGAGTGGGGGAGGCGGGATGTTCTGGAGTGCGGGAGCGCTGTAGGACAGCGACTCCGGAACCTCTTCGAGAACCCGTCGTCGCTGATCCTAGCATGCGCGACCAAACGGAAGTACGAATCCACGAAACTGCGGCAGCGCGACAGTGCGGATACGCGAGACCACGAGACCCCGGCATCCCGAAGATGCGAGGGAGCGAGAACACGGGACGCGGGTGCGCGCGGATCCAGACCAGATGGCCTCGATCGGTCACAACGCGACCGCGGGGGAGCGGTATAGGAGTGACCCAGCATCGCGAACGGAGACCTTCGATGGCACAGGCAACCGCGGCCCCTCCCCGCAAGCCGAGCACCTCGACATCCCACACCGGCGGCAGAGCCGGCACCGCTGTCATCGGGGCCGGCGCGGTGCTCGCCGGTGGAGGCGCTCTGATGATGGTGGGTGATGTTCCGGCGCAGACGGTCGCCGTCTGCGCCGCCCCACCTCTCGCGGTCGTCGGCTTCGCCCGATGGCGAGCCTCCCGACGGAGCCGGGTCACCAACGATCTGACCCAGGCGCTGGCGCCGCTCGCCGGCGCGGCGGCTGTCGTGAAGTGCTCGAAGTGGGCCCGGCGCGAGTACGTCGACCCGAAGCCGCAACGGATCGAGATCCGGTACCAGCCCGAGGCTCGGGACGGTGACCCCAAGTGGGTCGAGCAGGTTCTGTCTGTCGTGGGGGCGCGTGTGGGCCACGACTACGAGGTCGATGCCCACCCCAGCCACCGCAAGCGCATCCTGCTCACCCAGGCCGGCCCCAGCGAGAAGGCCGCCGAGGACGACACTCCCCGCGGTCGCCTCCAGGAGCGGGCTGAGGTCACGATGCTCGAGATGCTCGGCAAGGAATCTCGAGCGAAGTACCAGTGGGGTAAGGACGAGAACCTCGAGGGGATCGAGGTGCGGTACCCGGATACGGTGGCCGTGAAGCTCACCTCCCGCATGAAACGGCAGCAGATCGAGCGAGTTGTCACCGCGATGCTCCCCGGACGGTGGAGAGCGCAATGGGATCTCGAAGCTTCGCGCGCTCACTTTGAGCTGCGTCCTGCTCTGCCTGAAGGTGTGTCGCACCCGAAACCCGTCATCACCGATGCGAACCGGTATCGGATTCCTACGGGTGTCACCGAAGACGGTGACACCACGTTCTGGGATCTTAAATCCACGTTGCCCCACGGGCTGACGAACGGTAAAACCGGAACCGGTAAGACCGTGGACATCATGGGTATCGTCATGGAGTTCGCATTCCGGAAGTGGCCGTGCTGGATCTCCGATCCCAAGCAGATCGAGTTCCTCGGTGTGAAAAAGTGGCCCAACGTCCAGATCGTTGCGATCACCATCGAGCAGCAGATGGCGATGATCGTCCGTGCGTGGGAGCTGATGGAGAAGCGGTACACGCAGATCGCCACCGGCGCGGACGAGCGCGACTTCGAGCCGCTGCTCGTCGTTCTCGACGAGTTCGCCGACCTCCGCAGCGCCATCACCCACTGGTGGGCCGAGAACAAGCACAAGGGTGCGCCCGCCAAGTGCCCGATCTTCGGCATGATCGGGTCCCTCGCCCGCAAGGCCCGCAGCGCGAAGATCCACCTCTACTTCGGCACCCAGCGCCCTGATGCGGAGATCCTCTCCGGCGAGGTCCGCGACAACCTCGGCTTCCGGCACAGCCTCGGGCGCCTCTCCGTGGACGGCGCTCGCATGATGTGGGGCGCGCCGTACATCGGCACCAGCGTTCCCTCGAAGATCCCCGGCCGAGGCATCGCCATGGATGACGAGGGCGAGCCCGTCGAGTCGCAGTCCTACTGGACTCCCGACCCGCGGCGAGCACTGCGCGACCGCAAGGAGTCCGACCTCGAGATCCTGCGGAACCTGCTCCCGGAGGAGATCACACACAAGCGCCTGGACATCGAGTTCGACGACGAGGACGCCGCCACATGGCTCGATGAGGGTGGGAAGAGCACCTACACGCCGTGGGGAGCGATCATCGAGGCCACCTTCCGCACGGCCGGCGACGCCGACGAGATCATCGACCTCGATGCCGAACCGGAGGAGCAGGACGTCGCCGACGACCCGCCCGAGGAGATGGGTGTCGAGTTCAGCCGGCTCGACCGCCACCTGCACCTCGTGACCGACGACCTCGAGACCGAGGACGACGACTACGGGCCCTCCCAGAACGTCCCGGCCGACAGGATCAAGGACGGAGATCTCGTCTATCTGGATGACCAGTGGGTCGTCGTCGAATGCGCGGAGGCCGATCTCGAGGACGACGGCATGATCTCGCTCTCGTGGCGCTCGGACGAAGACGAGGCCGGCGAGGTCGCCTTGGACGCCGATGAGGTCATGGATATCCGGCGAATCACCGAGGACAAGGACGATGAACAGAACTGACCCAGCACGCGCTTCGCGAAGGCGCACCGGCGCCGGCACACCACAGGAGGACATCGTGAGCACCCACCCAGGCCATGACGAGCGCATCATCCGCACCCCAGTGACGACGTCGCTGCCACTGGTCTTCGTCGACACCGAGACCACGATGCTCGAGCCGACACCGAAGCCCTGGGAGATCGCGCTGATCAAGCAGGAGCCCGGGGAGCTCGACCAAAGGGTGCACATCATGATCCGCGACGTCGACATCTCCGACGCCAGCCCCGACTCGCTCGAGCTCAACGGCTTCTACCGCCGACATGCGAACTGGAGCAACACGCAGCAGCCCGAGGGGGCCTCGGTGCTGACCTCAGCGGAGACCTCACGCATCGTCGAGGAGTTCACGGCCGGCACCCAGCTTGTCGGCGTCAACCCCGACTTCGACGCCCGTGCCCTGGAATGGCTGCTGCGCCAGCACGGTCTCCGGCCGCGCTGGCGCCACCAGAGCATCAACCTCGTCACCTGGACGTATCCGGTGCTCGCCCAGCGCGGACAGGCCGTGAACGTGCCGACGTCCTCCTACGAGCTCGCGGCTCAGGCTGGCGCCGAGCCGCCTTCAAACGCCGAGGCTCACACGGCGCTCGGCGATGCCCTCTGGGCGCAGCGCTGGTGGGACGCCCTGGTCGAGGAGGATCGATGAGCAAGAGGAGTAGGCCGGTGCTTGGCCTGGCAGCGGGCGCACTGCTGCTTGTCTGCGGCGCGTACGTCATGCCGGGCAGCCCCGTGAAGGACTACGCCGACGACGCCGCGTCCTCGCTGGGTATCGACCGTCCGGCGGAGCCGTCGACGGAGAAGATCGATGCGAAGGCGATCAAGGGGGCCGAGGGCTCCCTGGAGAAGCTGCCTGTGGCCGATCTCGGTTCGGGGGACGGGTATGAGCGTGATGCCTTCGGGCAGCGTTGGGCCGATCTGGACCACAACGGCTGCGATCAGCGCAACGATGCCCTCCGCGCGGCGGGTACCGAGGTCAAGGCGAAGCCGGGCACGCACGACTGCGTCGTCGTCAGCGCGCAGATCAAGGACCTGTACACGGGCGAGACGATCTCCTTCGTCAAGGGGGAGAACACCGTGGACATCGACCACATCGTTCCCCTGTCCCGAAGCTGGCAGCAGGGAGCTGCGGACTGGGATGAGGACCGTCGCGAGGAGTTCGCCAACACCCAGGAGAACCTGGTGGCCGTCGACGCATCTGCGAACCGGTCCAAGGGCGATCGCGGTCCCGAGGAGTGGATGCCCGATGCGGGCCAGTGCACCTACTCCGTGCGCTGGGTCGAGGTGAAGGAGGACTTCGACCTCAGCGTCACGGCGGCTGAGAAGAGAGCGCTCGAGAAGGCGCTGGACGACTGCGGCGGAGAGGGCTGAGGAGTCATGGACAAGGAGTGGGAGAAGATCATCCTGGGCATGGTCGGCCTCGTCGCTGGGATGTACTTCCTGCCGAAGTTGGTGTCGAAGTTCCTGCCCTACGCAGTGGACCAGGCTGCTGCTCAGCTGCTCAGCTGGCACATCGTCGTGCCCGCCGGCGCGGCTCTGTTCGAGATCCCCGGGACAGCCGTGGGCCTGGATCTGGCGAGGATCCTCGTGGGATGCGGCGTCATCTTGGTGGCAGGAACCCTGGGGATCAGGGCGCTGCGCGCGCAGCGGGGCAGTCAGGCTCGCTGAGCGGGACGTGGCCGGGTGCTGCGCCAGGCTCGGATCTCGTCGCGGTCCCACAGACGCGTGCGTCCGATCTTCCGTGCCGGCTCGGGGAAGTCCTTGGAGAACTCGGTGTCCCGCAGCGCGTACTTCGTGACGCTGTTCGGCTTCACGCCGAGCTCGAGGGCGACGCCGGTGCGGGTGAGGAGACCGTCCACTTCCGTGGTCTCGGTGTCGGCGTCGATCTGGAGAACGCGCTGGCGCCGGGCGTTCCAGGTACGGATCTCCTCGAGGTTGAAGTAGGGCCGGTTGGAGATGCGCTTGACGGGCTTGGGGAAGGACTCGTGCCAGCCCACGTAGTTGCGCATCGACCCGTAGCTCAGACCTAGGTCCTCGGCAGCCTCCTGGAGCGACACCAGGCGCACCGAGTCATCCTCCGAGGTGGGCAGGGAGGGATTCTCCCGCTGTTCTTCCCAGGCCTGTACGGCCTCGAGGTCGTACAGGCGGGTGCCGCCCCTCTTGCCGACGGGATCAGGGAACCCATCCATCAGGGTGTGCTTGCGGATCGTGCGGGCAGGGGTGCCTAGCTTCACGGCGATCTCGCTCAGCGGCAGCTCATTCATGGTCATCTCCTCGATGGCACGAGAAAGCCCACTCTCCCGGAGGATTCCATCTGTCAGAACGAAACCGAGGGAGAGTGGGCCTCTCAAGGGTACAGGTCACGAAGCCTTCGACAGGCGCGGGACCAGTTCGTCGATCTTGGTGAACTTCAGGCCGCCCCAGTGCTCGTCTCCGACCTCGGCGACGGGGACGGAGAGGTAGCCCAGGGCTTTGATGTGGGCCTTGGCCTTGGGGTCCTCGGCGACATCGATGTACCGGAAGGGCACGCCCTTGCGGAGAGCGTGCTGCATGAGCATCTTGCAGCGGCGGCAGTCGGGCTGCCCGTAGATGGTCAGGATCGGGTCCATGGCAGGTGCCTCTTCGTGCAGTGGATGGGTCACCTCTATACCGGTCCTGGGCGGCACTGGTGTGACGCCACGCAGGGTGCGAGTTCGCCTGGATCTGGATCTGGTGCGCCTGTCGGGGCTCCTTCCTGTCGGTTTCGGTTGACGTATGACAGACTAGGCCGCTCCGGTGAAGGTTGTCAACTTTTTCGGTCTCGGGGTCTGTCGTCAGAGCTGAGCACTGCGCGAGGGCCTGGTCCGGCAGCCGGGGCCATCGGGGGCCGGAATATCCTGGAGGTGCGTTGGGAGGGGCATGATGACCAGGTTCTACGCGTTAACCAGCAGCGAGGTCCCGGGCGGCCGGGCGACGATCGGCGCCGAGCTCGGCGGTCGCGTCTACTTCTATCTCGCCAACACGAAGCTGTGGCATCAGAGCGATGGCCTCGAGCTCCACCTCGTCGACGGAGGAGTGCCCGAGATTCCCGCACTCGAGGTCCCGGGTCGGCTAGCAGAGGTGGGGAAGGTGGATGGTCGCGGCCTCAGTGGGCGCTGCCTGCGTGCCCTCAAGGCGCAGCCGCCGGGGGAGAAACGCACCGGTGCCGAGCTCGGGCTGCGTACTCAGCCAGGTGATCGGCCGGTCGCCGGCGGCGGGCTGCGCGCGCTACTCGAGGACCTTCCCATCGGGGAGCGGCGGATGATCGCCCGCTATGACGCCGATAGGAAGGCTGTCGCCCAGAACCTCGCCTACGAGATCAACAGCCGGCTCAAGAAGTCGCTGGCAGGCCTGGAGGTGTCCGCCGGGGCATCTGTCGAGGAAGTCGATGTGGTCGTCACGATCCAGCGAGAGGCGCCGCCGGCGCAGCCGGCGCGCGGCCGTGCTGGGCAGATGCTGCCCGCATGAGCGCCGAGGCCAAGGAATGCGGGCGCCGGCTCGTCCGTGGGCGCGACAGCGCACACTGAGTCCATGGATCCGTTGCGCTCCCGATACCCCCGGTACTTCGCCTTCGCGGACCTCATGACGTCGGCAGAGCGTGTCGTCTCCGCCTACCGACGCACCGTCGACGGCGGGACGCCCGTGGGGTACTCCCACAGCTACCGCGACGCGAAACTGCCGGAGGAGACAGTCCGGGTGACTGTGAACGGTGAACATCTAGATCTGACCGTCGACGCGTGGATCGGGCAGCTCGAGGCCGTCGAGGCGTACGTGCTCGCGTGGGTGAGCACGCGTGTGCATCTCGAGGGCGCGAAGCTCACGACCTCGCGGGGGCGGCCAGACCCGTACTGGAAGGACGCCCTGCGGGAGGCGAACCCCGGACGATCGTGATCGTGACGGAAGCGCCTTCACCTCGACCGTGAGTTCAAGCGGGGGGGGGGGGGTGGGGGTCAGGGTCCCCCATGTCCTGCTACAGGACACTTTTTCTGTTGTGGGGGCCGACGTCGTTGTCGGTGTCGGTGTGCGGTGGGTTCCTCCTCCCTGGCTATACCTCGATTCTAGAGCACGGCGGCCCCAGCTGTCAACATAAAAAAGAAACTTGTTGACCGGGGCCGGGCCGCTGGGGTGGCGGGTTAGGCGGCGTCCCTGCCGTTGAGTCTCGCGAGGGCCTCCTCGGCGGTGTCGTGGGGGCAGGGTGTGCGGGGTGTGCAGTGCTCGCCGTGAGGGTCGTGGGCGCACGCGGTGAGGTAGTCCCGGGCGCGGGTGATGGCCTGGTTCTGCTCGGCGGCGTGCTGGAACAGGTCCCGGGCGACATCGGCCATGGTGGGGCCCCAGGTGCTGCGCTCGTGGCCCGCGTGTCCGCAGGCGACGTGAGGGCCATCGTGTCCGCGCGGGCGCGTGCAGAGGGCGGTTCCGTCATCGCGCGGGGAGAGGCACTGCTCATCGTGCGGCGTGATGGCGCAGTAGGCGCATGTGGTGGGCATGGGGGGTCTCCTCGGGGTGAGGGTGGGGCCGATGGTGCGGCCCCACCCTGCGGGGGTCAGCCGAACAGCTCGGTCCAGCAATCGGGGTGGATGCCGCTGATGTACTGCTCGCGCGCGGAGCGGGACATCGCGGGGGCGGCCACGTGGATGGGCGCGCCGTCCTGGAGGGCGGCGGCCTCGTCGGCGGTGAGGGTGACGCTCCCGGTGTGTCCGCAGAACCCGCACTCGGGGGTCTCGATGAGCACGCTGGTCGCGGTCCGGGTGATGACGGGGCGGTGGCGGGTGATGGTGTTCATGGGTGTCTCTCCCTGCGAGAAGGGGGGGGGCGGGCCCGGTTGGGCCCGCCCCGGGTGTGATCAGAGGCTGGCGACGGCCCCGAGCCGGGCGACGTGGAAGGTGACCGCGCGGATGAGGCGGTCCTCCTCCTCGCGGATCTGCGTCTCGGTGAGGCCGGAGAACACAGAGGTGTAGGGCTTGTGGGTCACGAGAGCGACGGTCCCCAGCAGCGGGGTGCCCGCGTAGGAACTTGCGTAGAAGTTGAGCGGGGCCCCGTGGTACTCGGCGTCCTCGTCGGCCCACATCTCGATGTTGTCCTCGCGCTCGGAGGGCACCCGCTCGATCGTGCTGACCTTGATGGTGTCCGTGCTGAGCGCCGCGTAGATCTGCGTGAACGCGTCGGCGTTCTCGTCCCACGCGACGGTCTCGACCGTGCGTCCGGCGGTGATCTTGTACAGGTGAGTCATGGCTCCTCCATCTCTCGGTGTTTCGTTCTGACATCTATGAGTAAACCAGCCGCGGCCCCGCCTGTCAACATCACAACGAAATTAGATGGGATCTGGTCTGCTGTGCCCACCTGGAGCGCACGCCGTGCGCCGTGAACGGCGGCCCGGTCCCGCGCACCGCAGGGGTGCGGTGGGGCCGGGCCGCCGTGGTCGCGGGGTCAGGAGAGCGGGAGGTAGTGCTTATCTCCCTCCTCGTCGCTCTCGGCGTGGAACTCGCGCCACTCCTGGGCGGTCTGGTGCGCGCCGACGGCGTCGAACAGGGCGAGCAGCGCGTCGGCCTCCTCGCAAGTGATGGAACCGGCGAGGTCGGCTGCGAGGCCGTTGCCCCAGGTGTCGGACAGTGCGAGAGCGGCCGCGTTGACGGTGAGTGCATCGGCGCCGACCAGCGGGCGCGGGGGAGTCGCCGTGGTGTCTGCGATCTCCCGCCACAGGGCGACCTCGCGGGGTGTGGTGTCGCCGACGGGGAGCCCGAGCCGTCCTGCGCTGGCGGCGATGTCCTCGGCGACCGTGGGGAGGTCGGTCCATTCCTCGGCGGCACCGAGCTCGGCGAAAGTGCGCAGCATGAGGCGTGCGAGGTGCCCGGTGGTGCGGGCGTCACACTGTGCTGCGAGCTCGTCCAGTGAGGTGGCGTCGTGGATGTTGAGGGTCATGGTCGTCCTTTCGGAGAGAGGGAGGGCCGGGCGCATGGCGGCCGGCCCTCGTGGAGGGGTCAGCCGCGCATCGGCATGAGCAGGGCGCTCCAGTGCTCGTCGTTCTGGAGGCGGTACACGGCGGGCTTGAGCGCGCTGGTGATCCGCAGCTGCACGCCCTCGTTCCGCTCGCTGATCGCGGCGGCGGTCTTGTTCACCTTGGCGGCGAAGCCGGGGTTGAAGATCACCGAGGACTCGGTGCTGTTCTCCAGCGTTTCCTTGCTGGGGAACAGCCGGTCGAGCGGCGGGAACTCGCTGTCGATCGTCGAGGCGCGGTGCGAGGTGCCGTCGGGGAAGGTGAACACTGCGGCGTGCTCTTCGATCTCGATCCGCATGTCCTCCAGGGCGTCCCCGCGCTTGAAGCTCTTCGCGGTGCGCAGGACTTCCTTCGCGGTCTTGAGGGGGATGGTCGCCTTGAGCTCGTTCGCGGCGTCATCGGCGGTGAACTCGTCCTCGCTCTCGGCGGCCTCGCCCCGGTGCAGGCGGTAGGTGCCGACGGCGTAGCGGTCGGAGGAGGAGAACTGGAGCCGCTCATTCTGGACCTGGATGTGCACTCCGTTGAGCACCGGCGTGGTGTCGTCGGAGCTGGCGAACGGGATGGTCGCGTCCAGTGCCTTACGCAGCCGGTCAATGGCGGTGGTGATGGTGGGCATGGGATCCTCCTGGTGTTTGGGTTTCGTTCTGACGCTTATGAGCATCCCACAGGACGGCCCCGACTGTCAACAGATAACCGAAAGCGCCCCCGGGGAGAGTGGGTCCCGGGGGCGCTGGGCTGGTCGTGGGCCGCGTGCTAGGGGTGCTTCGGGTGGCCGTCGGCGGTGCGTACGGCGGTCACCTGGTGGTGGGGGACGCGGACCTGTGAGTGCCCGTAGGTGACGGTGAAGGTCTTCGCGTTGACGCGCTTGACTCTCCACCAGTCCGAGCCGTGCACGTTGACGAGGTCGCCGACCTCGACGCTGGAGGTGTCAGCGATCCGGCCCTGTTCGATCTGCTCGGCGCGGACGCCTTCCCAGTAGGTGATCTGCTCGCGCAGATGTGCGGTCTGCTCGGCGTAGCGGCCTTCCTGCGCGTCCGAGAGAGGGGCTGCCTCGCGGGTGGCGCGGCCCCGGTCGATGGCGCGGGAGCGATCGATGCGGCGCAGTTCTGCGCGGAGCTTGTCGAGCCGGTTGGCGGTTGTGGAGGGGTGCTCGGGCCGGGTGTTGGCCCGCGCGCTGTTCGCGCGCCGCTGGGCGTCCCGAGCCGCGTTCTGGGCGTCGATCCCGGCCCGCATGTTGGTGTTGATCTTCTCGGCGCCCCGGCGGGCCCGGGCCTCGGAGTGGTGACCGACCAGGATCGGCTGCCCGAAGGGGATGGACTCGGAGATGCCGTCGGCGGTGGCAAAGCGGGCGTCTGAGGCCGCCTGGAGCCGCTGAGACTTCGCGTCGAGCGCGTCCGCCCGCTGGGCGGCGCGCTCGACCCGGTCGGACTCGACATCGGCAGTGGCGCGCGGGGTGTTGTCAATGTCGACCTCGACGGTGAACCCAGCTTCCCGCAGCTGGGTTGCCGTGGTGTCGATCTGCCAGGTGCGGGCGTCATGGTCACGGGAGCCCCGGATGTACCAACTCCCCAGATTCCGGGACCAGCGCCACCGGTTGGCCTTGAGAGCATCGGCGGAGCCGTCCCCGCGGCTGGTGCCCTCGATCAAGGTTCCCTCGAGGTGGGTGTGGGTGATGGTCAGGGTGGTCATGCTCAAGCCTCCTGCGAGCTCGGGACGTTGCCGCCGAGGCGGTGCAACGCAATGGGGAACAGCGGGTCGGTAGTGGCCAGCTCCAGGTCAACGTCTGCCGCCTGGCCACACAGCCCCAGCACATCGGCGTGGGGCTGGTCCGTGAGTACGGCGGCCCACAGCAAGTACGTGATCCGGACGCGGCCTGGAGCACCCCGCTGGGGAGGGGGAGAGGAGTACGTGCGGTGATAGGCGAGCTGGAGGCACACCCGGTAGGCGTGAGCGGCGCGCCGACCACTGGCCCCTTCCCGAATGAACCGTACGAGCTGGGCGTCAGGATCCGGGGAATCGGGATCGGCATTCGCAGCCCAGTAGTGGAAGGCAGGGATCCCGTGTTCCGGGCAGTCGATGAGCAGCGAGTCCGCAGTGCGGAGATCGGAGTGTGTGGGGGAGCCGGGAGGGTCCAGGAGGCTCCGCAGAACCTTCCCGATCGCCCGAGTCTCCGCCGTGGGTCCGTTGGACATGGGGTCCTCCTTGATGCTGTTTCGTTCTGACAGTTAGAAGGATAGGCACACACGGCCGAGACTGTCAACGGGGGAGCGAAGAACGGGAGCACGGAAACACGAAAATACGAAAACACGAAAAGGACGGATCGACCGATGGCACCTACAGCACAAGCCGGCGCAAGCAACAGTGCAGGTCAACGCCTAATCAGCTTCGCTGTGCTGGTTTGGCCTGCCCCTTTGCTGATCTGCCATGGGCTGTGGTGCAACGATTAGTGAACCTGCTCGCTCGTGTTTTCGTGGATTCGTGTTTTCGTACTTCCGTCCTATGGCTGTTGCTGGCCTCGTTCCGGTGGTACTTTTGTTCGTAACTGTATGAACGAATGAAGGGCGCCATGGAGCTCTACTCGGTGGAGGACATCGCGGAGGTCGTCGGTGTGAAGCCGGAGACCGTCCGGTGGTGGAAGTACAGGGATCCTGCGTTCCCTCCGGTGGTGCGCGTGGGCCGTAGCTGGGGGCTGACGAAGGATCGGCTGGAGGCATGGATCGTGGTCAAGGAGTCGGATACGGGTGCCCGCGCGGGCACCTATCGGCGGGGTGTGCAGTGAGTGGCGCCGGCCCCGTCTGGAGTCCGGCGCGCCTCGAGGTGTTGCTTCGGCTGGTCTGTCAGCAGCGTGGGGTGGCGGCGCGGACGAAGAAGGACATCGCCCGGGGGCTAGGGGTGCACCCATCCACTGTGCGGAGGTGGGTGCGTAGGAAGGGGTCATGGAGAGGAGCTCCGGCGTCGATCCCTTCGCCGCGCCTCACGGCGTTGCTCGAGGAGGTCACTCCCACGTTGAGCGATGTAGCGCGTGAGGAGTTCCAGGAGGCGAACGCACGCTCTGCTCTGGAACGCCTGCGAGCTCGGAGAGTGCCCTTGCAGCCCTGGCGAGAGCAGGACTGGCTGTCACCGCACAGGGTGTGGGTGGAGGGGCTGCTGAATGGTCTCTCGTGCGTCCGTCTGACTCGTGTGGGCACCCGAAGGGATCATCCCGAGGCTGGGGCTCACGATGTGCAGTCCCTCGTGGTTCACAATCGATTCGAGGCGCAGCTACTGAAGCTGGCCGTGTTGAAGGAGATCTCGAGCTGGAGGGTCCGTCTAGGAGGCACTGCCGGCGGGTCGGAACGGTGGATCACCGGAGCTCGCCTTCGCCCTCTGGAGATCCTGTATGACGAGCTCGTGGTGAACCGCAGCAATGCCGACCGGTCCAAGCCGCGCGGCGCCGGCACGGGGAGCAGAGCTCGAGGAGGGAATCGCAGTGGCGACCACGTCTGAGCCAACTCTGTACGAGGTACTGGGAGTTTCTCCGGACGCGCAGCCGGCGGAGATCAAGGCGGCCTATCGCTCGCTCTCCCGCAAGTTGCACCCGGACATCGCGGGTGAGGAGATGAAGTCCTTCTTCCTCCTCGTGCAACATGCTCACGCAGTCCTCTCGGACGCTTCCCGGCGCGCCGAGTACGACCAGGGCCTCGGTGGCGGGGGCGGTGGGGCCACGACCGAATCTGGAGAGCAGCAGGCATCTGCGCAGAGTGATCAGGGCCCCGTTGGCGAGCAGGTCCCCCCGGAGATGTACAGCGGTCCCCTGCCCCGAGAACGGCACGATCTGGGGACGATGCCGTGGCTCGACTTCTTCGAGGGTCAGGAATCCTCGGAGGTCGTAGTCACGCGTGCGGGTATGCCCTGGTGGGTTCCGGTTCTTCTCGGGGTTCTCGGCCTCGGCGGGGCGGTGTTCCTTGCTCAGTTCGCGCCGCCGGGGTGGGTCCTGATCGTCCTCGGGCTCGTGGTGGGGCTGCGGATCTGGCTTTGGGCGGGGATCCCGGTGCGCTCGACGATCGCTCTCCTCGGGGCAGCCTGTGTCCTCGAGGTGGTGTGGCTTCTCTATGCGGCGTTGCGAGACGTGCCGTGGAAACCGACGGCGCTCGTGATCCTGGGCGTTCTCGTGTGCATGGGCATCGTGTTGTGGGCGGTCTACTCCCTGTTGGTCGTGGGGAGGCTGCGGGTCTCGAGGAAGAGCATCCGGCGGGCGTTCTCCTGGGGTGATCCTGGGCAGAGCGTTCCTGGGGCGACAGCCCGTCCCGGCCGGGATCGTGCGATGGACGCTCTCGAAGGGGGGAGGCTCTCGGCAGCAGAGTTCAGCTTCTTCCTCGGCACGATTCCTGGAGTGCGCTTGGTCAATAGCCTCGAGGGCCTGGAGGGGGGCGGGGATGCTGGCATCGACCATGCCCTGGTCTGCGGTCGGAAGGTGGCCCTCGTCGACTCCGCGGTCTGGAGGCCGGGGTCCTACGCGAAGGTGCAGGGACAAGACCAGATCCGTGCCGAGGCTGAGGACTCCTGGGAGTATCGCCCTGTGCGCACGACCGCCGCCGTCGAGGACTATCAGGGGTGGCTGGCGCTGAGCGGCCTGGCAGACGTCGAGGTCCGCGGGTACATCGTGGTGCACCCACAGACCTTGGCTGAGCCGCTGACGGTGGCGAATGACTCTGAGGACGATCTCGTCCAGCTGGTGACCGCCCGCCAGCTCGTGCAGACACTTGGAAACTGGTTCCAGGAGGATGCGGCAGAGGCCAGGACGGTTGACAGGAAGCTACTGTCGTTCCTAGTCCAGCGGATACGGCTTATTTAGAAGTCCTCATAATCTGCACGATCGTAATCGTCGTACCATTCTTCAGCGTCGTAGTCCTCCTCCGTCGGGGACTCCGGCTCCAGGTCGATCGTACCGGGTATATCATCCGCGAACGCCAACTCTTCGTCTTCAAGGAACAGGTCGCACACGGGGCACTCGAAAATTGTGGGCCGGGCTGTCACTCCAACAAACGTGTCCACGTCGTGATGGTTTATGATCTCGCGCTGAATGGGCCCTCGGTCTTTAGTGCAAGTCAGATGTCCAGTATGTTCGCAAGCTGGACATGTCCACTGGATTAACTGCTCCCCTGGGTCGAGTTCAGTAGACAGAGTGGATTCAAGGATCGCAACAAGTGCTATTTTTGCTTCCGGCGCGAGGCTTTCGATGCGAGATTCATACAGTTGCTGGGCGGCGAACAGCTTTGCGTGGAATGTCTTCTCGACGGCACTCGAGTGCTCTTCAATTATTGTCGAAACCAAGGGCCACAGATTTGACCCCCAGAAGGATCCGGGAGACACGTTGAGGACTGCTAGCACCTCGTTGACAAGGAGAGCCATGTCCTTTACTGCGGATTCGGTCATCTTTCGGTCCGACATCCCCATGTGGAGCGCGGCGTTCCTGACTGCGAACGGCGGGTAGGGGCGGCTGGTCGAGCCGCCGAAGACTTTTCCTGCATAGAGCTTGCGTGCCGCGGTAAGTGAATCCCACGCCTCAATTGAACGAAAGTAGGTAACTGGATTTGAGGGCTCAACCGAGGCGTGGTTTGCGAGCAGGAGGGTTGAGGTATGGTCGCCCTTGGACACGAGTAGATGCGGGGAGGCGGCTCCTAGTGCAACTTTCGAGATCATTTCTGCTGCTGTTCCGGTGGCTGCCGCGGCGCGCAGCGCGTTCTGTGGATCATTTCTCTGGTATAGAGTGAGCGCGTCCCTTGCGTTCATTTGAGCCGCTGCGGCAAGAAAAAACATTGCGCGGCTCGAGAAGTCAGTTCGCTTACTCGTGGTGTTGTCATTCGGTTGACTGTTTGGGTGGTATTGCTTCCACCACTCAGAAAACTCCATCGTGTTGTTCGGCGGCATTTTTACTCGATCCCAATCGTGTCGATGCCCTCGAAGGTCCATCCGGGGACGTAGTTGGCGGAGTGATGTTGCTCGAGCCATTGGGTGACGGCGGCGTCCCCGCCCTTCTCGTAGGCATCGAACATGGCGTCGATGTCGTTGGCCCCGAGTTCGACGGTGACGGTGCGCTGGCGGGAGTAGCCCGTGCCGCCGCCCTCAGGGCCCTGCATGCCGTGGGTGGTCAGGCGTGCGCTCTTGCGGTTGGCGAAGCGGGAGCGGGCCTTGTCGAGGGAGGCTTTGCGGCCCTTCTTCGTGGTGGCTGCCTGCCGTGCGCTGGTGCGCAGGGTGGAGAGGTGATCGGCGCGAGGCTTGCTGCGCTGCTTACGGTCCTCGCCGGCAATCCAGCGCTGCACGCTGCGCTGGGAGACGCCGAGCTCCTGGGCGGCGGCGCGGGTGTTGGGGCCGCCCCGGCTGGTGGTGCCGAAGGCGGCGACGATCATGCTGCGCACGCTGCCACCGGTGGGGCTGCCCTGACGGCCGGTCAGGCCCTGGAAGATGTTCAGGTTGGGCATCAGGGGTCACTCCTTCGTCGGGTGCCAGTCTGCGGGATCGATGAGGTGCTTCTTGCCGTGCCAGTCCTTGCCGGTGAGGTACTTGAGGTGGTCGCTGAGGAGTGCGGATCCCTCGTGCTTGTACTGGCCGAAGCCCCGGCCGAGCTTGGCCGGGTCTCCGGGCCATGCCTCGATCGGGTCGGGGTTGTCGGAGAGGTAGCAGATGGTGTCGGTGCCGATCGCGATCGGCCACTGGCGCTGGTGCTTGGTCCCGTTGGCCACCGCGACGCGCTGGATGTTCGCGCGGGACTTGCCGATGATCAGGTGACGCCAGTCGGGCGCGTATCCCTGCTTGCCCTGCATGAATGAAGCGGAGCCCATCATGCCGATCATGCGGGTGTAGACGGCCTTGAGAGCCTCGAGGGACTTCTCGGCCGAGATGAGATCCAGGACGTCGTCCTCATCGTTGGGGTGGGCGAGGCGCTGGATCTTCTCGACGAGGGAGGTGCGTCCCTGCTTGATCTGGTCGTAGAAGGGCTGGAGGACGCGGCCGTGCTCGGGCCAGGTGTAGGCCTCGAAGACCTCCGGGTCGTATCCCTGCTCGAGAGCGAACTCGAGGGTGGGGGTGGTGGCCCAGATCGGATCGTCGGGGGTCGCAGTGCCTCCGGGAGCGAGCGGATTGGGCATGCGCCAGTCGCCGGACTCGGGGACGGTGATCAGCCAGTAGCCGGGCAGCTTCCGGTCAAAGGTGCGGCCCGTGGGGTGGTGGTCGGGCTCGCCGATGCCGAGCTCGAGGGAGGCTGCGCCGGCCATGTAGGAGCCACCGCGATCGTAGGCGTGCAGGTAGAGCTTCGACTGCTCCTCGTCGGTGGGCACCCGCGACCAGTCCAGGTCGCGCTCGGTGTTCGGCAGAGCGGCCGGCGGCACCGGATCGTGGGCGGCGAACAGCTCCCGTGCCTTGCGATGGGCGCTCCCCCCATCCCGCGTGGTCACGGTCATGCCCTTGCGGCGCAGCGCCTTGGCGAGATCGATGCCGGTCTGACCAGGGTGCATGTACAGCGGCAGGCCGACGGTGTTCGCGGTCTCCCGCAGCCACTGCACGAGCTCGCTGGGATCCGGGGTGGAGATCTGCGGGTCCTCGTCGGGATCGGCACTGACGAGCGGGTAGTCCACGGGCAGCGCGCTCATCACGACGAGCATCGCGATGGGCTCGTCGTCCTCCCCTGCCCGGAACACGCGCGTCCAGTTACTCAGGGAGGTGCCCTTGCCGCCCACGCGGTAGCCCTCGCGCTGGGCGCGGGTGAGCAGCTCGTGGCCGGTGGTGAGCTTGGAGAGGGTGGAGCGGACCTTCGCGGGATCCTCGCCGAGCTGGTCGACGGGCAGGCCGAGCTTGAGGGCCGCAGCGTGGGAGATCCACACCTGCCCGACCTCACTCAGGCCCTTCTGGTCAAAGCCGAGGCCGAGGGAGGGGACGAGCTCGGCGAGCTGACCGACGTGGGTGAGTTCCGGCCAGGCGTGACGTTTCCCGTCCGGGGTGTAGATCGCGTCCACATCGATCACGGCCGCGGGCCCGATGAATGCGGACGCGGGGGCCTGGGAGACGACGTGCAACGGACGCGGCGCGGGCTCGGGTGCCAGCGCCGCGGCAGGGGCCGGCTGTGTGGCGAGAGCGGTCGCGCTCTGGGTGAATGAACCGGCTGCCGGGGCCGCGGGCTCGGGTGCCGGCGCCGGGCTGGCCGGGGTCGGCCGGGGGCGACGGGTGAGGGGGGTGGGCCCCTTGGGGGCTCCCTTGCCGAGCAGGCGTGCGTCGCCGCCGTCGTCCTCCTCCGGGAACAGCTTGGAGAAGGGGATGACGAGGACGCGCTGGCGGGCGTTGATGCAGGGCAGCAGCCTGCTCTTGGTCATCTTCGGGGCCTTGCCGGGGGCGGGCTCGTCGCAGCTGAGGATGCCTTCGTCGTAGAGAGCTCGCTTGGCGGTGGCCTCGTCGAGTTCGATCGAGCTGCCCAGTGCGGTCTTGGCCTGACCAAGAACGTGCGTGAGGGCGGAGGGCACGATGTACAGCTCGTCGTCGCCGGCGGTGTTGGTGTTGATCCAGCCCAGCGGGATACCTCGAGCTTCGGTGCGCTCGGCACCGTCAGATCCCATTCCAGACAGCAGCTTCCAGCCCAGGCGGGCGGCGAGCGGGCCGGTGGGGGCGTGGTTGTCGTTGACGTCCGCGATGTAGCCGACGCCGGAGTGCAGGGCGTACTGGAGCAGCTCGCGCACGCGTCCACCGGTCGAGGTGGGGATGTCGGGGTCGACGGTGGCCGTCCAAGCCTCGAAGAGGGCCTCGTCGAGGCTCTGCATCCAGGTGTCGGCGGCTGCCTGGTCCAGAACGCCCACGTCGAGGAGGAACTCGAACAGGACCTTGCAGCCCACCCACATGTGGGAGAGAGCTTGGCCGGGGCGCTCGTCCAGGCGGGGGTCGAGGTAGGAGCTGGGCTCGTAGAGCTTGTGGAGGTAGACGTCAGCGTCCTCGTCGGCCTGCTCGCGCAGGGCGGCGGGATCGTTCTGGGCGACCCACTGGATGAAGCTGCTCATCAGCAGGGTGCGGTGGTAGCGAGGGAGGGAGCGGGACTGCTCGCGCATGAGGTCGACGGGGATGTCGCCCTTGCGCAGTGGGATCGGGAAGGTGCGCTGCTGGCCGGAGCCGGCTTCGGGGGCGAGCTCTGAGGTGATCAGGCCCGAGGCGATCGGCTGGGGTCCTGCGACTGTGCCGATGCCGTCGCGCTCGGCGCGGTCACGGCCGATGCGCTCGGAGACCATGCGGGTGATCTGCTTGATGATCTTCTGGGCGTTGGCGACTCCGGCATCGGGTGCGGCGTCATCGAACCAGAACACGGTGTCCTTGGCGTGGGCCATGAGAATTCGGGCGGCGTTGAGGGTTGCGCCGGTGCCGGCGAGGCTCATGCCCGGCCGGTTTCGCTTCCACTGCGGGCCGTACATGCCCATGAACCAGCTGGCGATTGAGGACTTGAGGGTGCCGGGGACGCCCACGATGATCGGCACCATCGGGTTGTGGCCGAGGACGGCTCGGATCATGTGCCCGAGCAGCGGCAGGATGACGCGGCGCGGGATCTCCTCGGTCATCTTCTCGATGTGCGCGAACGCGGCACGAAGCTCGGCGACATCGTCGGTGGGCGCGGGCAGGGTAATTCGAGTCAGGGGGCCGGAGAGGTCCACGGGAGCGGGCTGGTGGCCGTCCTTGGTGATCACGCCGCTGGCGTGGACGTACTTCCAGCCTTCGTCGGTCTTGCGCCACCCGGTGGACTGGTAGACGGTTCGGGCGGCCTGCTGCTCGGAGACCTGGTTGATCGCTCGCCACACCTCGGCGCGGCCGTTGGTCGTGGCCAGGTAGTCCACGGAGAAGTCGAGCTTCTCCAGCCACTTGCTGGATACGGCGTCGTCCGCGTTGACCGCGGTGATGACCTGTTCGCCGGAGAGCGGGTGGGTGTAGGCGATCATGAAGCGTCGCACTCCCCCGAGCTTCGTGGGAGTCGCCTCGATCGTGTCCGGAACAGTGTTGGTCTGCTCGTGCAGCGGGGGCTCGTCGACGTAGTCCTCCTCCCCCAGCAGTTCGTTGGAGTCACGCGAGACGATCCTGGCGTCCAAGCTCAGGACCATCTTGAGATTGCGGACGTAGGCACCCTCAGCGCCTGCATCGCCCTTGGCCGGCTTCCACTCCTCCTTGCAGATCTGCCCGTAGGCGAGCACGTAACGAGGAGCGGAGATGTCAGCGGGCAGCTCGCCCTTGCTGCGCAGCTGAGGTGCCTTCACGCCGGGGGCCGGCTCGAGGTCCTCGTCTGTTCCGTGCTCAGGCGCCGCCTCCTCAGCGGGGGGCGCGGGGGCGACGGTCGTGGAGGGCGGCTGAGTGCGCTCGACGCCAGCCTGGAGAACCGGGGGGATGTCGCGACCAGTGAGCTCGTGCAGGATGCGAGCGGTCTGCACTGCCTGCTGGCGCGTGCTGTCAGCCCAGCGGGCGGCTTCGCGCGCCCACTCGGTGTCAGCGACAGACGCGTACCGCTCGACGGAAGTCGCGGTCTCCAGCAGCGTGTCCACGCGGATCTCGGACTCGATTGTCCATCGGTTCGCGCGCTTGCTGTGGGTCTCGGCAGCCTTGGGTGCCGACTGCCGGCGCTCCTCGAACTGATCGAGGTGAGCGCGCGCCTCGCGGTCAGCCTCCTCGACACGCTTGAGTTGCCCCTCGAGCTTGGAGGCCTCCGCCCACGCGTTGAGCTCAGGAAGGGTCACCTCGATGAGTTCCTCGAGCCCTCCCCCGGCCTCGACGTGATCAGTGAGATCGCTGTGGGCCTCGGTGGTCTTCGGCAGCAGCGCTGTGACATCCGCGTGGTCCTTGAGGGCCTCGAGCAGTTGCACGCCGCGCTGGAAGCCGGCGCCGTCGAGGTCCAGGACAACGCGGATCGTGCCGCCCTCAAGGAGGTCGAGCATGCCATCGGTCAGCGACCCGGCGCCGCCGGCGTTTGTCGCGGCGACGACGCCGAGCGACTCCGCGGTGTGGACGTCCTTCTCCCCCTCGAGGATCCACACGGTCTCCTCATCAGCCAGGGCGTCCACGAGCTCCGGGCAGCGGTACCAGGTGGGCTCGAAGCCCTTGGGCTTCTTGGATACCTTCCCGCCAGCGGTGAAGTACGTCTGCGTGAAGGTCTTCTTCTTCGCGCCGTCGGCGGTAGTGGCCTCCTTCCGAATGACCTGTTGGATCACCTCGCCATCCGGACGGGCGTAGTCGTAGGTGTCGACGACCCGCCAGTCCAGACGCTCAGTCGAGGCGGCCTCGCGCTCCGGCGCGGCGATCGGAGCAGGCAGCGGACCGATGCGTCCCCAGCGCTTGCCGGTACGGCGACGACTCGTGGAGCGGCCCACGCGCTCCTCACGCGGCGGGAGAGGACGATCGAACAGGTCTGCCACGGAGAGGTCGAGCGCGGCGGCGATGTCGCGGAAGTCGCCGTGGCAGCCAAAGCAGGTCAGCAGTACACGGCCGTCATCCCCCGGCACGTAGCTGACGTGCAGGGATGCCTCGTTGTCGTCATGGATCGGGCACCGCGCCTTGAAGTCGTGCGCGTGACCCTTCATCGGGTCGCCCCGCTGCGCGAGCGCATCGCGCACACGGTTCAGAGATGCCTGCGGCTGCGGCGTGTCGTCAGCCGCAGGTCCTTGCATGGCCAGGGTCATCGAGTATCCTCAGAGTGATCCTCAAGCGGAATTAGATTCGGCTTGTACTTGGAAGTTCAGGTAGTCCTCTTGCGCCGGCAAGCATCGGAGGACTCAAGCTCCGGAAGCCCCTCACCTGCAAGTGAGGGGCTTCCTGCATGTCAGGCAGACATTCGTCCCCCCTCATCGCGGTGAGCGGGACGGTGCGTGCGGTAATCGGGGAGCTCGAAGTTGTGCAGTCGGGCCAGCTCCTCCGTGAGGTAGGTCGAGACAGACACGCCCTGGTCCGCAGCGCGCTGCGTGACGAGCTCTGCGAGGGCGCGTGGGGGCCGCGTAACGAGCCGCTCGCGTTCGACAGCAGGGTGGGCCATGGCTCCTCCTCGGGGGTTATCTGTGCCAAAACTACACGGATGTGATTCGGATCTTGGCACAGATCCCGGTGTGGCGTGTCGGCGGCCGGGACGCGATGGAGAGCCTTCATGCCACCTATACCGCTTAGCGGGACCCCTGCTGTGACACATCCACAAGCATTCGTACTTTCGGGTTCTCTCCCCCTCGCGCGCGCACGCGCGTAGCGCGCACGCAGACGACCTCCCTAGCGACAAAAATGGTGCGAGCGGTGCGAGCAGAATCAAACACCCAGGTCAAGACGTAAAAAGTGCTCGCACTTGAGGGTGCGAGCGGGGGGGCGAGCGGGGGTGCGAGCACGAGGAGACGCACGCAAAAGACGCACCTCTCCCCTCTTCGGTCCTCGGGGTCATGAACCCGTGACTCCCCCGATCTCTCCTGTTGCACGGCAGCCCAGGCATGCCGGCGAGAGCCCAACGGGGATCGGCGATGCCTACGGGCGAGGCGTCTGTGGGGCGATGAGCCCGCTTGGGTTCAGAACGCCAGCGGTGCGGTACCTGCGGAGGCGGGATACAGCTCCTGGGGCCCCGTCCGGTGGATGAATGGCACATAGGGGCCGGGAAGCACGAAAAACGAAAATACGAAACAACGAAAGAGCGAGACACCGGAACACCGAGACAACGAGACCACGGAACCCCGAGACACCGGAACACCGAGACACCGAGACACCGAGACCACGGAACCCCGAGACAGCGAGACAGCGAGACGACGGAACCCCGAGACACCGAGACACTGGATCTCCGGGGTGGGGTGGGACTGGATCCCGAAAACCTGAGAGAGCGAAAATACGAATCTACGAGAACACGACCAATGGTGTGGTTTCGTAGTTTCGGTGTTTCGTGCTCGGCCACGACGGTGCGCGGCGGCATGATGGTGCTATGACCAGGTCAAACCCCCCGAAGGTGCCGACGCGGGTCTTCGAGGTATGGAGAGACGCCTTCGAGAGCCATCGTGATCGCCATGCGCCCACGGGGCGCCACTTCCGTGTGACCCGGGCGTATCAGCAGCAGCTGTACTACGCGCACGGTGGCCTTGATGCTGCCGTGACGGTTGGCGATCTGGAGTGGGTTTCACGCGTGGAAGCGAGGATCGCCGAGTCACAACGCATCGTGTGGGACGCGCACGCACGGGAGGTTCTCGCAGCGATCGAAGAAGGTGGCTGGGAGGGTACGGCCGAGGCGCTGCGGGAATCCGAAGAGTGGCTCCACCGCCTACGCAGGGATGGCCAGGTGGTGGATGAGGGGAGTGACGCAGCGCGCTGGATCGATGGTGTGCTGTCGACGTGCCCGCCTAACCCTCTGATCCGGGCCGAGGAAGTATGGGGCTTGTGGGAGGCCGTGGCTGGCGCCCGCGCCATCAGCATCCACCTACGAGACCAACTGATCCTAGAGCTCGACGCCGCGGGGGAAGCGCGCACACGGATAGCGCGCGCTCTGGGCTGGTCCTATGGCAGGTTCCAAAGGCACCTGCGGGCGCTCGAAGAGCGGCGGCTCGGCCTCGACCTGCGCGCTCGAGCCGGCCTCATCCCTGGCGTCATGCCTCTGGAGAGTCAGAGGTCGAGCTGAGCGAGAGCGTCCAGCTCATCGGGTGAGGCCGTCATCCTGGTCACAGGTCGCCCTCGCACGTCTTCTTCCCCGATCTCGATCATCTGGATCGTTCGCAGCCGCATGTAGTCCTCCCGCTTTCGCCCCATGTCGTGCTCGGCGTCCGCGATGGAGACCACCTCCCAGAACGTGCCTGCTGGCAAGACCAGCTCGAGCTCGGCGGTCAGGTGCGGGGCCTCGGCAAGTCCGCAGAGGCCCTCGCCGACGTACAGACCTCGGCGGGGGAGGAGCTCGAGTCGTACTCGGGTCTCCGTCTCCTCGGAGTTCAGCCCCTCGGGGAGCTTCATCAGCTTGCCATGGTTGCCCAGCCACGCGCCGTGGAGCGTCGTCGCGCGCGCGTGGTCGTAGCGGACGACCTCACCGGGGTTGAGCGCCATGTGGCGAGCGAACGACCACTGATCCTTCTCCGAGGGCACCGCCATACTCGCGCCCAGAGGATCACCGATCTGGTGGAACACGACGAGCGGGGAGGAGATTGTCGTCTCCACGAGGGGGTCCTTGAACAGCGCATCGAGGGCGGAGTGCTGGGAGTCCACCTTCGCGGAACGCAGCCTCTCACCGTGCTGGTCGCGACGGGTTGCGTTCCTGCGGTCCTGCTCGGCCAGGAGCTGCACGGCATCATCGTCCGTGCGACGGCGTTCAGTAATGGGTCGGAACGGAGGCCGCGTGGGATGCCGGTGTTCCTGGTTGAGGCGAGCCACCCGATCAACGCAAGGGGAGAACCGATGAGCGTCCTCGCAACCCTCGATCCGTGGTGCGAGCTGGTCGGGCTTCACGCGGATCGCCGGGTAGTCCGCCAGGATGCGCGCGAGGATCCATCCGTCCGGTGGCAGCCTCCACCGGGGGCTCTCGGTTTCCTCCTGCCAGGCGCTGACGACGCGGTCGAGCAGCTGGAACACCATGCGTTCGTTGATCCATGTGAGCTCGGCGTTAGCCCGCTGAGCGACTACGAGATCATGAGCAGAGGTCCGTAGCTCCTCGAGCTTGTCTCGTCGAGGCGTGGCGAGCTCCCACCAGTCGACGACATCGTCCGTGCAGGCCGCTACAGGGTCCTCATGCTGAGGCGCGGCTATCAGAGAGTGCCAGCGGCACGTCGATCGATCAGAAGGAATGAGCCTCGAGCAGCGCTCGGCAAGGCAGACGCGACTGCTGAACTCCCTGGTGAGACGCTCCATGCCTGTCTCCTCTCCAAGGCAGTTCGCCCGTGGCTGGGGTCAGATGGTTCACGGTGAGACGTTGAGCAAGCGCCCGGAGCTGGACGACCCCGAGGGCCAGCACGAAGACTACCTAGCACCGCATGACCGATTGAGGGTCAGGCCGCCGGCGCGCTCTCGAGAGGATTCAGGGAGCGCCATGAGATGCGCTCCTGGAGGCGGATCTCGCGGATCAGGAGTCCGAGGGCGCCGCGGATCTCGGCGTCGGCGCAGGCCTCGAAGGGCCTGACCCACGCGATGAGCTGCTTCGGGGCGAGGCGCGGAGCAGTCTTGGCGAGCGGGATGACCGTGCGAGGGAGGTTCAGCCGGTCGGTGCCAGCAGCGCGGGTCCGGTGCTCGAGGTACAGGTCGCCGGTCGACTCGACCCAGCTCATCCGCCACTGTCCGGGGATGCTTGGGATCTCCCAGTGGTAGCCGAGATCGAGCCCTCCGAGGGTGACCTCGTCTGCGCTCAGTCTCTCCCGCTCACTCCGCGTCAGGTCCTCCCATGCCGCCCCCTTGAGATTCCCACCGAGGTACACGAAGCTCACGCGGCGGGGATCCTCGGCGGCCCACTCGAAGGATCCGATGCGCTTATCGGCGAGCTGGGATGCCTCCTCATCGATCTGATCCCGCCATCGCGTTGAGGCGGCGGACTCCTTGGTCGCCTCGCGCTCCGCGCCTGCCCAGTGTGCCCACGCGAGGAATTCGTCCATCCAGGCGTTGGCTACCTCGAGGTCGGAGAGGCAGATGTCGCGAGCGGCCTCTGCCTCGACGGCGGCTTGGAGGGCGGTCTCGAGGCTTCGCTCGTTGGCCCGCCGGTACCGCTCGGTGCTGGAGAGGGGGGCGAGCAGCCTTGCGAGCGTCCCGGATTCTGCGGGCGGGAGCTTGGCAATCATTCCCTTCTTGGAGAGCGCGGCGGAGCGGGCGAGGTCGGCGCGCCCCTCGTGGTGGGCGATCACGGCGGGGAGGTTCTGAATCGCGTAGAGGGCTCGCTCCTGATCCGTGCCTGTGGCGGACAGCTCGAACTCCGTCTGGAGCTCGAGGGGCCGAGGGTGCCGGGCTCGCCGGGAGCGTCGACCGATCGGCATCTCGTCCTGGGAGAGGGCCTGCTCGATCTCTCCTCGGTCCCAGAGGGGCTGCCGCTCGACGTGGAGTCGGGGCTGGGGGAACTGGCCCTTCGAGACGTAGGCGCGCAGCGTCGTCTCCGTGAGGGGGAGCTTCTGGGTGTGGCACTGGGCTACCACGGCGTGGATCGACAGCGGGTAGGTGGCGTCGGTGGTGGGCATGAGCGCCTCCGAGAGTCTCGCGTGCATTTCGGTCCTCAACTTACATGCCGCCGAGGTGCAAAGCAGGCAGTAAAAGACAAGCGGGGGTGGAGTTCCGATCCAGGAGGGGCGCGTTGGTCGAGGAGCCCAGCGCTGCGGCAAGGGTCATGTGGAGGATCAGGCCGCGCATGAAGCCGATGACCGCGGTGGCATAGGCCAAGCCCCTCAGGGGGATGGTCGCGGTGGTCCTGGCGCGGGCAGCTGATTGGGTGGAGGGTCAGATCCCCACGGGTAGAGGAATCAGCATGATCAGGGCGGTGCCAAGGACCAGACCGGGGCCGAAGGGGACGAGCCCGGTCTTTCCGAAGTGCTTTCGGAGCCGGCTCCAGACCAGGGTGCCCAGACAGCCGGCCATGATTCCGCAGAACATGGCGAACACGGAGACCAAACCGCCGAACAGGGCGAGCCCGGCGATGAGGATGACGTCTCCGAATCCGAGGCCACCACGAGCGATGACGAACAGGACGAGGAACAGCGCCGTGAGCGTTGCAGAGCTGACCGCTGCTGAGACCAGATGGCCGGGCTCGAGCCATCGCGAAGAGATCGGAAGCAGCACGAGCCCGGAGACCAGCAGCCCGACGTTGAGGGGGAGAGGAAGTCGCTGATGCCGCGCGTCGGTGATGACCATGGGGGCACTCAGCGCCAGGAACGCGAGCAGCGCCGGCCAGAGCGCCGGAGTCATGAGATACATGAGCACCGTCCGGATCCAAGCCCAAGAGCGCGGGAAGCAACTCCGGCACGAGACGCGGTAGCCCTGGGCATCGTCACCCCTCCTGCTCGGCCGCGCGCTGGGACATCTTCTCGGGACACGTTCTCACGCCTCCTCCGAGGAGGCCGGCGTGGGAACGAAGTGTCGATGGTCGGCCGGACGAGAAAGGGCAGCGTCCAGTTCCTTCTGAGCAGCGATCTGAAGCCATACCCCCGCCGGGAACCGATCCAGCGCCGCAGCCTCCAGGATCTGCACGACCAGATGACGGTAGTGCTCATCGGTGATCTTCTCGGGGAGCCAGACCTCGTCCGTGAGGATCTCGAGGTCGTCGATGAGATCACGGACACGTCGTGAGCACTCAGCGAACGACACAACGGTGACCAGAGGTGCGGACCGAGGAAGCCCCGTCATCCTGCGATGCCGACGACGGAGGGCCGGGGCGAGAAGACAGTCAGAGACCAGAAGGCCAAGCAGGGAGCCGCCGAGGTACGCGATCGCGGCGGGGTGGTCCCAGCTGGTCAGATCCTCGAGAAGCCAGCTGATGGGTCCTCCTGCCATCAGCCCGAACAGCAGACCGATGAGGGAATGGCCTCGGATGACGAGGCCGGCGCCGAGGAGAGGCCGCCATGTGAGGAACCCAGGCGCAGCTGGGTCGGCGATGACCGCGCCTTCGCTCCAGAGAGCCGCCCCCCAGGGGCGCTCCGGCCTCTGGCGTGCTCGAAGATGGCGGTTTCGGGCGACGTGGAGATCGATCGTGGGGTGCATGGGAGTGCCTCCGATTCGTAGTCACTTCTATACCGCCGTTTGGTAGGGCTCGTGTGACGGCCAGACTCAAGAGGAAGCACCGACGCACTCGCGGCGCCTGGGCTTTGCACCCGTCGGGACTGCTGTAGAGGGCTGCGATGCCATACAGAGGTCTCGTCGAGGTAACGATCATCTATTCGCCATCTGGAGGACCCTCTCGGCCTCACTCGAGGGCTCCGACGACGCGTGCACGAGAACAACGCCCTGTGCCCGCTTCCTGGCGCCGTTGAGTGCTGAGGCGGCGGATGGTGAGCTTGCGGCGAGGACCTGCACCTCGGCGACGATCTTCATGCCGGCCGCGACGTCCTCGCCCGACACGTCACTTCCGATGGCCGAGAGAGCGTCTCGGAGGGCGGAGATGGTCGGCTCGACGAGTTCACTGAAGTGGACATCGACAACCAGCACGGGGGTTCGGTCTTCCTGCAGAGCGGTGGTGAAGTGCTTCTCGACTGCGTTGCGGTTCATGGTGACCTCTCATCGCGGGGGACTGCTTCATGGGTAGGGGTCAGGGGATGCTGAGCGTGAGTGCGGCGGTGCCCCAGAGAATGGCCACGGCGCCGAGCGTGAGGCGTGCCCAGTGATGCGCGCGTCGGCGCGACTTCAGGGTGGGAGAGGCGTCGACCAAGCGAAGGGCGGCGTCGCCCGCATCGTCGGCGAGCTCGCGGATGGACGCACGGGAGGAGGACCGGTGACCGATGATGATCTCTCCCGGGAGTGAGGCCGATGCATTGAGGCTCGACGCCGGAAGTCGCGATCCCCGGACCCAGGTATAGGCGATGAGTGTGACGACGATGGTGGCCAGTGTGATGACGATGAAGCCGTGCCCATCGCGCGCGAAGCTGTCGGGGATAAGAGTCCACCCTTGGCCGAGCGCGACGGTGCCGGGTATGGCCCAACGCAAGGCGCATAGGGCGAACCGGGTTTTCGGTGCGCTCACCTGGTCTCGGGCATTGCGGTAGATCCTGCGGATGGCGGGGATGATTGCGGTACCGATGCAGGCGAGGAACAGTGCGACGAGGACTGTACCGACCTCGTCCATGGTGAGGGCGGATTCTCTTGCGATGAAGATCGCGGTGAGCATGGAGGTGCACTCGACCGCGGCGACGATCATCTCCGCGGGGTGGGGTGCGGTGTCGTCGTTGCCGAGCGCCCCAGGGGTTCGGAGGCGGATGGTGGCTCGGATCCATCGGTTACCGAGGAGCCAGGCGATCTCCGCTGCCACGAGGAGGGGGATGGCTCGTGCGAGCGCTTCGGCGTCGGCGTCGGCGTGATGCTCTGCGAACCAGGGGAATGCCCACGCGATGACCACGAGAGGGGCGGCGATGTGTGTGAGCGTGCGGGCCGTCCAGAGCAGGGCGGTCACTGAGCTGATGGTCAGTGGGTGAGGCAGATGCGTGGGAGTTGTGGTCACCATCGGGCGTCCTCCCAGGTGTCGGCCTTCACGGCCTTGAAGATCGCGGCGCTGGTGACACCGAGTGAGGCCGCTACCTCGCGTCCACTCCTGGTCCGCAGGCGCTCTCGGATTGCGGCGACGCGGATTGCTGCGATCGCCTCGGACTGGGCGGCAAGCTTCTGCTGGAGCTCCCCGCACAGGGCAATGACGCCGAGTGTGCCACCATACTTTTCGGACCAGCCGTCGGTAGCGTTTGCGGCTTCGTTGAGGAACGACTCCGGGGTGGAATCTCCAGAGTGAGACGCGGAGACATGGCGGGCGTCCGGTGCGCGGTCATGGTCATGGTCACGATCACGATCACGAAGACGCTGAGCGGCGGAGGCGAGATGGCTGGGCATGATGGGCTCCGATCTGTGAGGGTCGCCCTCTATACCGTCGTCCTCGAGGCCTCTTGTGACCGATCGTGCGTCGTTGCGTGTCGAGAGGGTCTGGTTCCCACCGTCTGAAGCTCATCCCGACGAGCCACTTTCCGTACAGGTTGGGACCTTGCGGTGCGCATAGTGCACAGGTGCCCGAGAGCTGCGGGCAAGAGGTGTGGTGCGTGGTGTCCGGTGAACGCAACGCATGTCACCGGCGTGGGCTAGCGTCAGATGCCATCCCGGGCGATTCCCGAATGGGCACGCCTAGAGGCTACGAATTTACCCATTGGCTATATGGGCAGTGTGGCACCCGAGTCGAAGAGGTGTCCTTTATGTACGATGATCCAGCCAAGTGGTGATTCAAGAGAGAGGCAGATCATGGCGAAGAAGACTCAGGTTCTCCTTGTCGATGACATTGATGGGAGCGAGGCAACGACAACCGTCGGATTCGGACTGGATGGCATCGAGTACGAGATCGACCTCAGCGACGAGCATGCCGGCGAGTTTCGTGACGCGCTGAACGAGTGGACCGGAAAGGCGCGCCGGGTTGGTGGTCGTGCACGCCGCGGGACGTCCCCCTCGGCGGGTGGAGACACCAAGAAGATCCGCCAGTGGGCGCTCGAGAACGGGATCCAGGTGTCTGATCGAGGACGGGTCTCGGTCGAGGTGCGCGAGGCGTACGCCGCTGCCCACTGAGTTTCGAGTCCTGCGTGATCGCAGCGCCCCCTCAACGCCCAACGGCGTCGAGGGGGCGCTGCGCGTCAGGGCGACCGTTCGTGTCCCGTGTCGACCATCCTCTTGCGCCAGAAGTCAACGCGTACATCGTGCAGTACGAAGTACGTTCACCTGCAAGGATGGTGATCTGGGTGGCAAACATAATGCTGGAGGTTCCGGGCCGGAGTGCGTAGCGTCAAGGCGATACCCACGATGCGGAGGACCTGTGACGTACTACCTGACTGACGCCGATGCCGTACTGCTGCGCGAAGCTTTGCAGGGCATCCCGGACTGGACCGCCGGCGCGGAGGGAGACTTGCGAGCCGCGAGGCTCATCGCCCCCGACCTTCTCGCGCTCGACCCGCAATGGCGCCCCGGCGCCCGGGCGCGCGAGAGAGCGGCCGCGGCGGCTCGCGCTGCGAGCGCTGCGACCCGACCGGGCGCAGCCGCCTACGAGCTCGTCGAGTTCAGCGAGGCGGGGACTATCTCGAGGATCCTCGAAGAGGCTGCCCACTCGGAGCAGGCCTGGGCATGGGAGGCGGCCGGCACCGGAGATCCGGACGACACCCCTGGTCGCCTCGACAAGGCGACGCATCTGCGGAGACTGGCCTGGCTTATCCGCAGGTTCTACGACGAAGACCCGACCGAGGGGCAGGTCCTCGTCTACCTCGGCCGCGAGTATGACATCGCGCGCGAAGAGAGCCCCGGCGGGAGCCCGCGGCGATTAAGGCTTGCCGCGACTATGAGAGCACTGCTCGAGGAGGCCGAGCCAACATCCGGCACCCCGCTGCCGTACAAGACGATGGACGGAGCTCTCCACTACCCGTAGGCTGCTAAGAGGCGCTACAGGAGCAAAACTAACGCGGGCGTTAGTATAGGCTCTGGAGGTACGACCCTTGATCCGCGGGGGTCAAGCACGAGCGAGGAGTGAGGTCGTGGCAGATCGCATCAACATCGGGACTCGAGTCAACAGTCGGGATTCGGACGGGGAACCTGTCTGGCTGGACTTCGAACGAGGCGACGTGCTCGTCTCTGGCGGGGAGGGACTGGGGAAGTCGGCTCTGCTGCGCACTCTCCGTCGCAGTGCGACATACGCCGGACTGATCACCGTGGCTCTCGACAAGAGCTCGACTCTCCTCAGTATGAGAGCTCGGCTGGATCACCTGTCCGAGCAGTGCAGCCTGGAAGGCGCACCTCGTGGGGTGGTTTTCATCGATGACGGCGACGGAGATCAGTTCATCCTGGAGCTGGTCACCGAGCTGCTGGGAAGCGCCAAGGACCGCCCCTACACCGTGGTGGTATCCGGTGCTCCCGGCGGCTTCGATCCGGCGCTGTTCGCCTCGTGGATCGCTCTGTCGGGCGTAATGCGCGGGGACCTGGTGACTGGTGCGCAGAGCACTGCGGTTGCCTTCGGGCCGGACCAGGAACGTGCGAGCCGATTCCCGGTGATCAGCGCTCAACAGGCAGCGGAATACCTGGATGTGACGCCCGGGCGGATCCGCCAGCTGGTAGCAAGCGGCGACCTGCGCCGCGCGCCGATCCCCGTGAGGGATCTCGTGCTGCGCCGCGATGATGTTGAGCGCTACGCCAAGCGCAAGCTTTCCGCGATGACGCTTCGTGTCCACGACGTCCCTACCCCGCCGGATCCCCGTGCCCTCAGGTATGAATCTCTAGTCGTTGTCGCGGGTCGACAGCTGCACGTGCGCCTGTGGCGCGGCGGCGACGGGATCGCGTTTCTCCTCGTGGGGCATCTACGAGGCCAGATGGTTCCTCCTCGAGAGGAGCTTCTCGAGATCGCTGCGGGTCTCTTCCGCCTGATCCCGGACCTTGACCCCGCCACCACGGCGTACGTCGAGCTGCACACGGGCGATCGCGAGGACCGAGACAAGTACACCCTGCGAGAGGTCGAACTCCAGATCCCGGACGTCTCGAACCCGGGGGCCATCAAGTTCGAACGTGCGCTGCCCGTGGAGTGGGACGAGCTTCTGCGCGCTCTCGGTGCGCGCCCGGAGCTCTACCACGTCCACGGCTACACAGCGCCCGTCGTCGAGGAACACCTGCGCACGCGACGCCCCGTGCCTGTTGAGGATGATCGGTACAAGGTCAGGACCAAGATCAAGTGGCTCGAGGCCCTCGACCAACTGGGCGATCACCCCGTGGTCGAACCGTTGACGCGCCTCATCGTCGACGAGCTCTGGCTGTGGATGCGCACACCTTCTGGCGTGCGCATGGCTCTGGATGACTCCGGCGAGTTCTGGGTGGATGAATCACAGCAGGACGAGGCCGCACTCGAAGAGGCTCAGAAGGCCCTCAAGGAAGCTCTCGCAAGCCTCGCGCGTGATCTCCGAGGCCGGGATCGCTACCAGATTGCTGGGTACCCCTGGGCGCCGACCGCGACGCAGTACGTCGGTGTCGCACTCCCGCCGCGTCTCCAGGAGCTCCTGTCTGCGCACCCCGATGATTCCTTCTCGTACACGCGAGAGGAGGGGCGCCGGCTGCGAGGGATGCTGCTGCGGCTTGAGCACGAGAACCAGGGACACCGGCCGGGAGCCAACAGCGATCTTCATGACGCGGCCGCCTTCGGGCTGGATGTGATGCCACCTCGCCAGCGTCTCAGTCTCGAGGAGCGCGCACGGCAGGATCTTGAGCTGCCGCGCCCTTCGCATGTGGAGCGGTACTGGCAGCTCGAGAGGAGGGACCCGGTCTCGGCTGCCTACTTGAAGGCAATCGCCTGGCAGGACGATCGTGCCAGTGACTTCACCACAGCGGAGAAGGCCGATCTCGAGAAGGTCGGCTGGCTGTTCGAGATCAAGAAGTGGGGGCGCGCGCCCGACGGAGACCTGGTGGGAACCGGCCGTGACTCTTCCGGTCACAAGTGGGTCGGTGTCGTCCAGGACATCGCCGCTTCGCGTCCCGTCGAGCCCGATGATGCCCTCGTCTCCGCCCGGATCGCGAGCGGAGACGTCCCGTTATTCATCGAGCGCGATGACCGCATCGTGGGGATGGTGCCCTCCCACAACGTGCACATGAGCATGAACTTCGGCTACGGCGGAGGAGGCCCCGGGGAGGCCGCAGCGGCCGTCGTCGATCTCCTGGGGCGTTCCGGGTACTCGATCGATGACGAAGGCTTCCGCAAGATCATGCAGCGCTTCGAAGATCCCGTGTGGGCGGAAGGAACGAACGTCGGGCTGCCGATCCGCGACCTGCTCGCCTAGGCCTCAGCGCATCTCACGAGTGCGCCGACTGGTGCTGCGGACGGCGCGCTGAGGTGGACGGAGATCGTGGCAGCTGAGCAGCCAGTGAACCCATGTGGGGCCGCGACCGAGCGCCCGGGAGAGAGCGGACATCGGGATGCCGCCAGCCACGAGCTCTCCGGCACGAGCAGCGAGCTCTCTCCCTCGCTCACCACGCACATCGCGTGCTCCAGGCCTGCCACGCGCAGGTGGGCAGGCCTCGTAGAGGGCGCGCATCGACGCGAGCTCGTCCCCGGTGGGATCCCGTCGCCCCGAGAGCTTCGGGTAGCGCGTGCGAGGCCGTCCGCCACTGCGTTCCAAAGCAGTGCGGACGGCCTGCCGCGAGCACCCGAGTGCGCGAGCGATCTCGTCGAGAGTGCGCCCCTGCCCGCGGAGTCGACGGACCTGGAGAGGGTCTGCGGAGGGGCGCTGACCCCATCGGCGGTACTCGATGGGGTAGCGGGCGGTCACGAGGCGGCGCGCGTGCTCACCGGTGATGCCATGCCGGGCGCCGATGTCCGGCCAGCTCTCGCCGGCGCGGTAGCGCGCTGCACCGTCAGCGGCGATCTGATCGCGCCGCTCGGGCGTAAGCCGGGCTGCCATCAGGCACCCCTCTCTCGTGTCGTGCCGACGTGTCCTCAGACAGCGGAGGACGCCGCCCGTGCCGGGAGGTCAGGAGTCGCCACGGGGCCGCCCAGGACGGGTGTTCCGCGAGGCGAGCCAAGAGCTCACGGCCGCCTTGGACATCAGGGGCCCCTGTGCGGTCTCGATGACCGGTGCAGGGAACCCGGGGCGGTCCCGGAACATCCGGGCGCGCTGCCGGGAGACGCCGGCCATCTCGGCGATCTCAGCGAAACCGACGACCTCGGGGAAGAGCGGCTGCTCGAGCTCGTGATCGAGGGCGGCGGAGTCGAGCAGCTCGATCCCGCGGATGGCTGCACCGGGCAGCCGCTGCACGAGACTGTCGCGGACCGTGGTGATCGCGGCCGAGAGGGCGTCGTCGAACGTGGCGGCCTCCAGCGCGATCATGACCGTGCCGCCCTGCCCCTCCGCAGACAGAGAGCCGCTGGGCGCGTGGTCTGCCAGGTCATCCATGAGCTCGCCGAGCTGTTCGGTTGTGGTGGCGGCGGTACTCACCCAGGTAAGGCGGGCATGCCAGGTGGTGGACATGGTGGGGTCCTCCTCTTGTTGTGAGGGACGGCGGGGTGACGTGTTCGCGATCGGCATGGGTGCACCAGGGGGGTGCCGGGCGTTGTGCCCGGCACCCCTTGGCGCCTAGACGTCGAAGCCGCTCTTGCGAAGCATCGACCGGGCGTTTTTCATGGCCCGCCAGTCGGAGTTGGTCAGGTGAATCATCACGCGGTCTCGCCGATTATCTGGCGGGTAGATCATCCAGCCCGATTTCTTCTCGTCGATCCGAGCACCCTGTGCGAGCAGTGCCTTGCGGAGCTTCTTGAGATCTTTGTCGATCGGGATCGCCTCCTTGTCCCTCTATTTCGTTGTCAGTGACACCAGTCTAGGGTGTGGCATTGTCGATGACAACCCGTTTCTGAGATTTCCTGTTGTTGCTGGTCATAGGTGAAAATCTAGGGTCAGTAGGTGTGTCCGCGTCCTCGCGAAGGGCCGTGCACCCCTCTTCGGGGCGCTCAGGAAGCGCCAGCGGTTGCTACTGCTGGTCGTCACCCGACGGGAGCGGGCGTAGCAGGTGCGCTGTGAGTGATGTGCGCGCCGCGTCCAGGTCTCCTCGGCGCTGCCGTACTCGAATCTCCGCGCTCCGCCGGCTCCCCGCGCGTTGGTGCAGCCGCTCGTCCCACATCCGGCGAGATTCACCGCGTCCGCGCGGCGAAGCGGTCGCCAATCGTGCGGCCTCGGCTTCGGTGCTCGCGACGGCACGGGCAGCTGACTCCAGATCCGCCACCAGCCGGGCGGTCACGTCCTCGAGGGGAGGTCTGGTGGCACTGGGGGGAGCCTCCACCTTCACCTCTACCTCGGCCTCGGGGCGGTCCCTACGGGCGGACCTCCGCCACTGGTCACGGGCATTGCTCTGCATGACTCCACTCCTGCCACTCGTGACGGGACGGCCCGCTCCTGGACCGATCTACGCCGCCAGTGGATGTAGTGGGCGGGGGCGCGCGCCCGCGGCGAGGAAGCCGAATTGAGGGCCATGAGCAACTCGGGCTGGCGGCCCTCCAGGCTCACGCTCTCGTGTGCCGAGCCCGCTTCCTCGCCGGAATTACTCTTCGCTGCTCGACAGCCCCTCGAGCGCATCGTGTGCTGCATGCTCGCGCAGGTGCTCTGCGGTGTAGGGGATGGTGAAGCGAACGAATCCATGCCCGGCGGGCTCGATGATGCCGTCGCGGATGAGTCGTCGGCGGTACTGGCCCGCATATGTGGTGTTCACGCCCATGCGTTCGGCGATCTTCGCGGTGCGAGAAGGTCCCTCGTCCTGGGCCATGGCGAGCAGGTAGGTGCGGTCGACGCTCGACAGTGGGCGCAGGGCTGGGGCGTGGATGTGGCGGCCGAGGCGCCGGCGCGCAGCGGCGATCCCTTCGGTGACGTCCTTCGAGGTGATGGGGCCACTGGCCCTGTGCGCCTTGAGGGAGTGGTAGCCGACGAGCTGGATCATGAACGGGTACCCGTCAACGGCATCGGCCGCGAGGTCGAGAGCCTGGACGTCGATCTCGCGGTCACTGTCCGCGATCGTCCCTGCGAGAGCTGCTCTGACCTCTGCGCGGCTCACCCGGCCGACGGGATGATGCTCGGCACGGCGAAGGAAGGTGGTCCCGGGATGGTCGAGGAGCTCTTCGATGGGGGTGGAGAGTCCCGCGGCCGCGAAAGCGAGGAGGCGGTCCTCCCGGCGTCCGTACTGAATGATCTCGCCGAGCTTGCGGAGATCTTCGATGTCGGCGGCCTGGACCTCGTCGACGGTGATGACGAGGCCTCGCCCCGAAGGGCGGAGCGCGTCGGTGAGCTCGGTGATCTGTGAGCGGAGCGTGGACTCGGCGGGGTAACGCTCAGTCCAGGAGGCACCACCGCCGAGAGGGCCGATCGTGCCGCTCGCGGATGCGAGACGCGCTGGAGACTCGTCGGAGTGTGCTTGGAGCAGGCGCGGGAGGTGGTCCCGCGTGAGGCGCTCGAGGAGCCCGGAACTGGAACTCTCCGTGATGACCAGCCACCCAGCGCCCTCGGCGGCCCGCCGGTAGGAGTCAAGCAGCACGGTCTTCCCCATCCCGCGCTGCCCAGACAGGAGGACCGTCAGACCAGCAGGGTCGAGGATGCCGTCGAAGGTGTCAGCGAACTCGTCGACGAGTTCGTCGCGGCCGACCAGCACATGCGGGTAGGTACCGAACGAGGGGCGGAAAAGGTTGGCGGGCACGCACCAAGTTTAAACGAGGGGGCCCGTATGTAAAAGAGTTGAAACGGGTGGTCAGGCGTCTTGGAGGGCAGCCGCGCGGGGAGGGCGGGCACCGATCAGATCGGCCACCGGGCCCACGACAGGACCCGCGCGCCCTCCGGTACGGGGCATGCAGCCTGCGCGTCCTCCCACGTCTCGCCGTCCCCGGTGAGTGTGGCGATCTCGAAGTCGCTGAGGTCTCGCTGGTGGGCGGGGGCGTCGGAGGTGTCGTAGTCGAGGACGACGCGAGCGTAGGCGGTGGTCATGATGCACCCAGTATCGCGTGCGCGCTCGCGCGGCCGGGCCGTGAGGTCAATCATCGATGGGGCCGTGTCGGCGGGTGAAGACCTCCTCGTAGACGGCCTCCTCGATCAGGCCCTGGTCGTGCGCGCGAGGACATCGACGAGGGGACTGAGCCTCACCGCCGGATGTGAACGTACCTCGACATCCGGCGGATGTGGACGTACGATCACTTCATGTCTAGTCGCAGGGTGCTCACTCCTCGTGATCTCGGGTCGACCGTGCGGGATGCACGAGTGGCTGCGGGGTTGACCCAGGCCGAACTGGCCGAGCGGGCTGATGTCTCGCGCGAGTGGGTGGTCGGTTTAGAAAGAGGCGCGCGACCTCGGGCGGAGTTGACGAAGGTGCTCGGTGTTCTGGCGGCGCTTGATCAGACGGTCACTGTGACCGACCAGGAGCGTCGCCCCGAGAAGCCAGCCCCTTCTCCGCGCAGGGGGATGACGACGGCGGAGATTACCCGCAGGGCGATCGAGCAGAGCCGTCCGACGACGGACGCTGCGCGCGCGCTGGCGGACACGATGCAGCGGTCGTCCTTGCTCCCGAAGCTGGCGGTTCTGCCGAAGATCGATGTTTCCGCGCTCATGCCCAAGATCGACCTTTCACCGCTCGTCCCTCGGCCGAGCTCGGCGCTGTTGGCCCTCATGGAATCGGCTGGCCGTAGCAACGCGGAGGGAGGCGCCGAGCCCGACGGCGGCCTTTCGGCCGAGAAGCCTGACAGTGGTGAGGCGGGGGCGCGTCCCGAAGGTGGCCCGTCGTGAAGATCCTGCACATGATGCTGGACGGACAGACAGTAGGGGAGCTCGTCCAGGACGACCATGGGGCGACGCGTGTGCTGTCGCCGCGTATTGAGGGTGCGCCGTGGGTGTCACTCGCCTTCCCTCCGGGCCCGCACGCGGTGAAGCCCAGTACCACCCGGGCCTATCTCGCTGGGCTCCTTCCAGACACCGCGGAAGCCCGTGACGCGGTGGCTCGGCGGTTTGATGTGTCGGGAGAGAGTCAGTTCGCGCTGTTGAGCAAGATCGGAGCGGATTGCCCCGGAGCGATCCAGTTTCTCGATGACTCTCAGCTCGACGCATCCGACGAGGGCCTGTTGGTGCCGGTCGGGGAGGCTGAGATCGCGGCGCGTCTGAGAGCACTACGAGGAGGATCTCGGGACTGGGGTGTGCCGGGGGAGCACTGGTCGCTGGGCGGTGCCCAGTCGAAGATCGCGCTGCGGCTCGAAGGAGGGGTGTGGCATCAGGCGGAGGGAGCACAGCCGACATCGCACATCCTCAAGCCGGGAATCGACGACTTCCCGTCGCAGGCACTGATCGAGCACCTCAGCCTCCGCACGCTGGGGCTCCTCGGCCTACGGGTTGCGGATACCAGGTTCGTGCGTTTCGGGGAGGAGCCGGCCATCGTTGTGGAGCGGTTTGATCGCGTCCGTGACGATGCGGGGAATCTCCGCCGAGTCCCCCAAGAGGATCTGTGCCAAGCGACCTCCACACTGCCCGCGGACAAATACGACCCGAAGGTCCTGGACGTCGTCACGGTCCTGAGGGGTGGCGGCGCCTCCGAGGACACGATCGCGGAGTTCGCTAGCGCGGTGCTGGCGAACTGGGTGCTCGCTGCCCCGGACGCGCATGCGAAGAACTTCTCGATCGTCCTCGGCGCCAACGGGGTCGAGGCCCTCACGCCGCTCTATGACGTCTCGACCGGGCTCGGGTACCCCGCATCCAGTGTGCTGGGGATGCCGATCGGTGGAGAGCGGCAGATCACGAAGGTCACAGGCCGGAACGTGGTCGAGTTCGCGCGGGAGATCAGGGTGGATGAGCAGGAGGCGCTGGAAGCGTGCCGAATCTTCGCCATGTGGATGCCAACGGCCTTCGCTGCTGCCGCTGCTGAAACCGAAGCCGAGACACCGCTCTCGAGAGAGGATCTGGAGTGGGTGGCCAGCACCGCTGAGCGCCTGGAGAATCATTGTGGGCACGTACTCACAATGCTTGAGCGGGTCTGATAGCGGGCCGACGTAGGCCCTGGCCCCGCTCCCGGAGGGGGTAGACGGTGAGCGGGGCCAGGGGGCTGATGGTCAGGAGACGTCGGTGACGACGGTCTCGTACTGGCCGATGCGCAGCTGCTTGCTGGTGTCGAGGTCGATGGGGATGGTCCCGGTGTCTCCCTCGTTGGACTCCCACTCCACAGTCCAGTGGGCGGTGATGTCCACCGTGTAGAGCCCGTCGGGCTGGTCGTCGCTCATCTGCTCGTAGACGTGGCCGCAGTCCGGGGACTCCTGGATCCCGGTGCCGGGGTACTCCGTGCCCGGGCCGGAGCACTCGACCGTCTTTCCGTCCCCGGTGCGCACGGTCAGCCCTGAGAACTTCGCGGTCGCGGTGACCTCAACGTCACCGGCCTCTGCGGTGGCTTCTGCCGGCCCGGTGGTCGTGGTGCCCGGGTTGGACACCCAGAACCAGACGGGGAGGCCGACGGCGCCGAGGGTGTCGGGGTTGTTCGGGGTCGAGGCGATCTCGGGTGCTTTCAGGTGCATCTTGGTCACGGCCTGCTGAGCGAGCTCGGCGGGGTCGACCTCGGGCTGCGCATCAGCCGGGGGATCATCCGCGGCAGGCGGCTGCGCCTGTGGCGCGGTCTGCCCCTGTGGGGCCGCGTCCTGACCGGTCTCGAGCATATTGCCGAGGAAATTGGCCGCTCCGACGCCCGTCGCCTTGTCGTTACCAGTGGCCAGCGCGGCAGCGGTACCGGCCTTGTTGATGGCCTGAATGAAGGGGTTGCCGGCGCGGATGTTGTAGCCGCTGTCGCCAATCGAGTGCCACGCGTTCGGGTTGACGATCCCCTCGGGGGTTGAGCTCTTCGCCGAGCCCGGCGAGCCGCTCGAGTAGTTCCCCACGCTCGTCCGAGCGCCGGCGCCCACGGAGGTGGTTCCTCCGCTCTTGGTGCTCGTCGTCGGGGGCTTCCTACTGCTCTTACTGTCCGAAGACCCGCCGGAGGACTTCCTGCCGCCCGAGGAATGCCCGCTCGAAGAACCCCCACCGCCTCCACCGGAGCTCGCCTTAACTGTCACGGTGGACTGGCTCGAATCTCCACCCCGGTCGACGTCAATCCCGCCCTCAGCGAATGCCGGACTGCATAGGGCAAGGGCGATGGCCGCCGCTGACGTACCGACGCTCAGTCCGCGAAGTGCTTTGCGCATGAGGTCCCCTCCTCGTAGTAGCCCTTCTGCTGGATCATCCAAGGATCCGAGCTCGAGTCGCGGGTCAGCTTGTACTGGCCAACGTACTCTCCGAGTTGGTTGTTGATCTTGTAGGGCTTCCCGTCCTTGGTCGCCTTGGTCCCAGAGCTGTCCTCACAGAATTCGATCGTGGCGGCAGTGTCGGACTCATCGGTGACGGTCCAGTCGGTGACCTTGCGATCGCCGGTGATGATCGCTCCTGTGTCTGCGCGCTTGGCGTCGTCGGCCTTCTGCTGCTTGGCGAGGTCGGGGACGAGGTACTCGTCGGCGTAGCCGGAGTCCTTCCAGCCCTTCGCGGCCGCGGCGTCGGAGGCGTCCATGTAGGCCTGGACGCGTTCCTGGGGGGTGGCGTCTGCGGGGTCCGCGGTGGCGGGTGCGTCCTGCGTCGTGGTGGAGGCAGTGGGTTCATCCCCGCCGGAGTTGTCGCAGGCGGCGAGGGGGAGCGCGGCGAGGGTCGCGACCGCGATGGCGGTGAGTGCTCGCTGTCGGATCATCGGGTGTTCTCCTCGGGTCGGGGGTGGTCGCGGTGGCTCCATGGTGGATCGACCGGTTCGGTGGTCGCATAGTTTGCGTGGAACTGGGGAGCGGTGAGGTCGACGAAGGCGGGCTCGTCGAGACGCAACGGCTTACCGGTCAGCAGGAAGTTCAGATCGTAGAAGCGGCCCTTGAGCGTGCGTTCGTTCTCTCCCGGCTGGTCGTCGAGGACGGACGGAGCCGGCGTATTGGTATCCCGGGCGACGCGCGCAGTGGTCATGGTTGCCTCAGATCGCGATTCGGTGGGGGGTGGGGGTGGTGTACATGAGGTCTTCGGTCTTCTGCTCGAGGTCGTATCCCTCGTCGAGACCTTCGATCTGGGCCTCGAGCTCTCCGGTGATGCGGCGGTGGAGCTCGGGGTCGTGTGCGGCCGCGCGGAGGCGATCCTGCCAGAGCTGCTCGTAGAGCGACTCGGCGCGCAGGCCGCGCTCGGTGGCCCACAGGGCGGTGTCGGTGTCCCCGGCGTCCAGAGCGCGCTGCGCGAGCTCGTGGGCGAGGTCGAGGATGGCCTCGGTCATGCGGAACTGAAGGAGGGTCGCCCACCGGTAACGAGTGTGGCCGGCGTCCTCGAAGGGGCGGCCACGCACGAGCTTGAGGGCCTCGGCGAGTTCCTCGTTGCTGGCGTCGGTGCGGCGCTGCGCGATCTCCTGGAAGCGTGCCCAGTCGGAGGTGATGTCTTCGGTGAGGGTGTAGCCGCCGTCGGCGCCGGCGGCGCGCGGGAGGTACTTCGTGCCGTCGGTGGTCTCGCCGAGCCAGCGACGCAGCCGAGAGACGCGCTCGGGGCGTGAATTCTTCCCCGGGCGCTTGTTGGGCCACAGGTCGGCCTGGAAGTCGGTGACGGCCTTGCCAGGGCAGAGGTGGATGTAGGCGGCGGTCTCGGTGAGCTCGGCGAGGCGCTTCTCCTCAAGGGGGCCCTTCGCACCGAGGATCTCGACCGGGCCGAGGATCTGGATGTGGGGGTGGGTGGAGGACTGCTCGACCTCGCTGTCGCGCTGCTGGGTGGTGAGGATCCCACTGCCCGTGGGCTGGATGATGGGCAGGGGGCGCAGCGGCGGCTGGGTGTCCGCCTCGTCGTCACGGTCTTCGTCGGTGTCTTTGGCCCCGGCGGCCTCGGTGGTCTGAGCGTTCGTGAGGGCTCGCAGCACGCGCTCGTAGTCCTCGTCGTCGAGGTGCTGGGGTGAGAGCTCGAGGCCGATGGGCTCAAGGCGCGCGGCCTCGAGGGACTCGATGTGCATCCTCCACTCGGAGAGGTCGGTGTGCTGGTCGCTGGAGATCACTGCGACGGCGATCTGGGGACGGGCGCCGACGATCTTCTGGAGCCGGGACTTCTCGGTGATGGAGAGGTCGGCGCCGATGATGATGATCTCCGGTGCCCACACGTCGCTGGCATCGGGTGCCTGCCGGGCGTGCTGGGCAGAGTCCTGGCCGAGCTCGGTGAGCACTTCCTGGTCTCGGGCGAGCTTGGCCTCGAGATCGTCGAGGAGCTCGGCGACGGTCTCGCGGTAGCTGATGCGGCCGGAGCCGAGCGCGCCCTCGAGCTCGGGGCAGACGCCGACGGTGGTGATGGCGAGGTCGTCGGCCCACTGGGAGGTGGCCAGGGAGACCGTCAGGGCGCGCATGACGGGCATGGATGTCTTCGCGCCGGCGTGGATGCCGAGTGCAGCGAGGTACTCGAGATCCACGAGGATCTGGTTGTCCTCGTGGTCGTTGCCGATGGTGACCAGCGCCGGGTAGGGCGCGACGATGTCGGCGATCGTCTCGTTGTCCGCGAGATTGGCGGTGCGCGGCAGCAGCCACACGGCGGGGTCGTCGGTGGCCTCGAAGGGCTCGGGGAGGCGGTGTGCGGCGGCCGCGTAGAGCTCGAGGTGCTTGTCGGTCAGGCGTGCCAGGCGCACGTCGGGAAGGGTCTCGTTGGCGTGTAGCTGGAGGGCAGCCAGAGTGCGCAGGGCGCGGTCGACGAAGGCCAGTACGTTGGGCTCCTCGATACGTGCCAGGCGGACCTCGTCGAGGTCGACCGTGGCGGCTTCGGGGATCCGGCGGCCGGCGCGGCGCTTGCGACTGGTGCGCAGGCGGTGCGCGGCGACCGCACTGAGGATGCTGGCAGCCAGAATCGCCCCGACGCCGGCCCAGGGCACGGAAATGGAGTTCTCCTCGTCCGTGGCTGTGGTCGTGTCCTGTGCGGGGGCTGCGGAGTCAGCGGGCACCGGCGGCGTCTCCTGGGCCGGGGCGTCCTTAGCGGCGGCAGCCTGCTCGGCATCGTCGGCCGCGACGGGTGCGGTGTCTGCTGAGGTCTCGCGCTCCTCGTCCTTGCGGTCGGCCTGCTGACGCGTCTGCGACGCGGACTTCTCGGCCTTCTCCTCGTGGTGGGCCGTGGCGGCGTGCTCCTGGGCGGGAACGCGAAGCTTCCAGCCGACACTGATCTGGTTGGGGTCGCTGAGGCGATAGCCGCCGGGCTGCTCGATGCTGGTTGAGGCCTCGTAGATCTCCTTCCAGCGGCCGGAGTCGCCGAGGTGGTCCTGGGCGAGGGAGGACAGGGAGTCACCGGCGCGCACGGTGATGGTCTCGGCGGTGTCCGCGTGCTGCTGGCTGGCGGGCACACCGGGGATGGTGAGTTTCCATCCGGGTTCGAGCATGTCGGCCTTGCCGGCCTCGAGGGTGTGCCCATCTGCCTGGGGGCGTCCGGCGTTGGCGTCGACGATCTCCTTCCACCGCTGCCCGCTGCCGAGGTGCTGCTGGGCGAGATCCCACACGGTGTCTCCAGGTCGGACGGTGATCTCGAGGTCGTTGGAGCCGTGGGAGTCGTGGCTGGTGCTCTGATGGTCCGTGGAGGGCTGCTCGGTGGGCATCGCGGGGGCCTCCGTCTCCACGCTCTGCACCACGGGCGCAGGCTCCGCGGGGGTGGTGTCCGCCAGGGCCGCGGGTGCGCCAATGCCGCCGGCGATGGCGGTGATGAGCAGGGCGGCGGCGCCCTGCTGTGCTCGCATGAACCCCGGCAGCTGCGGGGCGCTGAGGTGGCGGGCACGAGCGATGATCTCGACGATGACCGAGAGGACGAACGTGAGCCAGGCGATCCACCCTGCCCACACCAGCAGGAAGATGAAGAAGCCGATGGTGTCGGAGCTGGTCAGCAGGGTTGTGACATCGCTACCGGTGGGCAGCGAGTCCGGGATGGGGTTGCCGTAGAAGACCAGGAGTCCGGCGGGGATGCCGACGATCAGGGCGATCAATACGAGCAGGGCGGCCAGTGCTTTGACGGGCTTGATCATGGGATCAGCTCCATATCGCCAGAGTCGATCATGGGCATTGGTGTGTTCAGATCTGCGCCTGAGCAGACGAGCAGGACGAGGCCGACCACGATGAGGGCCATGGAGATGACCAGGCCGTGGACGGACGGGCCGCCGAGGGAGCGGAGGAGGTTTCTCAT